>JAEDEY010000006.1 GCA_016293065.1 Bacteroidales bacterium | reverse complement strand
TCTTCACGCCACGTGGAGGCATTGCAATTCATCCATACGCCAACTACGGCCGACCTGGAACAAAATATGAGCAGCTGGCGTTCGAACGACTCAGCCGACACGAATAAATTTGATAAAAATACGCGATATATACATCTGAAAGGCAATTTTTACTTTTCAGATGTATTTTCTTTTAAAATCATTTGCATAGTATTTTGCCAAAAAATCATCACCATTCGTCACGGAAATTCGCCATTCATCACAAAAAGCAGCCTTTTGTCACAGATTTTATGTCATCCATCACAGAAATTTGGAACATTGAAAAAAATCCCTCAACTTTGCATCGTCAAACAAAAATTGACAAAACAACGAATAGGAGAAACTTATTCGGAATAGGAGAAAAATTATTTTATTAACAACTGACTTCGGTCACAAAACATTATTTATTATGAAAAAGATTTTTATGATGATGGTTGCAACAATGATGATGACAACTGTAAGTGCTAACACTAATGTTGGGAATGTGGAGAAAAGCGATATGCCTGCCAATCGCGAAATAAATATGGCAGCACTCGCTCGCACGCTCGGTCTTGACGACTCACAGACAAAGGCTCTTGGCGCCGCAAGTACCGAGCTTAGTGCAAGCCTGAATGGAGAAATGGTCTATGACGACACTTCTCGACTGCCACTTACCATCGCCAAGGTTGTCAACCGCAATCTCAAGGTAGCTCACCGCGTGCTCAATACCGAGCAGTACCACAAGTACCAGACAATTATCAACAGCACGCTCATAAACAAGGGCCTCTACTCTGCATATTTCAATGCAGAGTAACCTTTCGCTCGACTTTTGGTTTTAATTGTTTATAAAAAGATTTACTATTTCAAGCACGGGTCTTTTACCGCTCTGATTATGTTGGTTTCTACAATAACTCAGAGACAAGGAGAAAGACCCGTGTATTGTTTTGTTGCATGGGGTTACGACTCAAAGGATAGGCCATCCATCAGGAGTCCAAGAGATGGTACGTTGTATGAGTAGTGCCATCCCTCCTGCTGAAACGCTATAGCCATGACAAACGAAGATGTCTTCGCCATCGAAATTATACACCGAACAGTGTCCGGCTGCTTCCCACTCCTTTTTGTCGCCTTCCAGGAATAGGTTTCCTCCTCCCATTAGCATATCTTTGCCGTCACGGTCAAGATATGGGCCGCAGACATTCTTGCTGCGTCCTACAGCCACTCGGTAGTTGCTCTTGGCACCTTGACAGCAGTAATCCCACGACACGAAGAGATAATAATATCCGTCGTGGCGGTAGATGAATGGTGCTTCTATGGCATTTGTTCCTGCAAAACGAGATGTGGGATTGGCTGCTACATTGGTGCAATCGGGGGCGTAACGTCGTGCAATGGTGCGAGGTTTCTCGCCTTTTGCAATGTGCATTGAGGAGTCGAGTCGCGCCATCTGTATGCCATCCCAGAACGATCCCCATACCATCCAAGGCTGGTCGTTCTCGTCGATGATGAAGTTAGGATCGATGGCATTCCAGTTGTCGCCACTCTCTGTGCCATCAGCATCGCGATGATAGGTATGTGAAGTGACGATACAGCCCTCGTCCTTCCAGATATTAGAATGCAATGATTTAGTGCTTATTAGTCCAATAGCCGAACCATTTTTGCCAAAAGTAGAGCAGCTGTATGCCATCCACCACTTGTCGTGCCATCTGATGACATCGGGAGCCCAAACGTGATTGCTGAATCCTGGCACAGAGTCGGTGGCCCATCCAGGAATGACAGTCATCACAGGCTGACGCGAGACCGTCCAAGTCTTGCGGTCGAGAGATGTCATCTGTTGTATGCCGATGCCTGTGCAAAAGAGGAAATATGTGTCGCCATCTTTCGCCATTACAGGGTCGTGTACCATAGGCGTGTCGGTCTGGAAGGCCTCAAGCTGAATTTTTCTTCGGTTAAGTTGCTCTTGTGCATCCACTATCGTACAGAAGGTTAGTAATGCCATTGTGATGATAAGGTGTTTCATAATTCTATTAATTTGGGATTGTTATGCTGGGCAAATATACGAATAATATTCCACAATCCAACCATAATTCCCCTAAAAGTCTATTTGAGTTGGTGGAAAAAGCACATTCTTCTTTGGCAATTGAGTTATTTTGCATATCTTTGCACATAAAAACAGATATAGAGATGAGTCTTAACGAAAAAGCAAATATAGGCAAGTTGTTTGATGGTATTGCCAAGACCTACGACAAGTTCAACCACGTGACATCGTTGGGCATTGACATCTGGTGGCGCAACGAGGCCATCGGAGGCATGACGCCTGTGAAGTCGATGCTCGATGTGGCCATTGGCACGGGTGACGTGGCTATGACAGCAATCCGCAAGAATAAGGCACAGCATGTGACTGGCATCGACCTGAGTCAGGAGATGATGAACATCGGTATCGAGAAAGTCGCAAAGGCTGGCATGAAAGGCAAGGTGGATTTCATGTTGGGCAGTGCGCTCGATATGCCCTACGACGATTGTCAGTTTGAGGCAGTTACCTGTGCCTACGGCATTCGCAACTTCTCGGAACTCGACCGAGGACTTTCCGAGATGTATAGGGTGATGAAGCCGGGTGGTCAGCTCGTGATACTTGAATTCTCTTATCCCAAGAATCCAGTGATACGCTGGGGCTACAACCTCTACTTCTCTCATATCATGCCTTGGCTCGGCAAGATTATCAGCAACGATGGTTCGGCATATAGGTATTTCCTGAATAGCGTGAAACAATTTATCTGGGGAGAAGAGATGATTGCCCATCTTCGCGATGCAGGATTTGTAAATGCCAAATTCCGCACGATGACTTTCGGAATAACAACTCTATATACTGCAACAAAATAAGTAGGTATGAAGAACGTGCTGCTTTGGTTCAGGATAGTGCGTCCGCAGACGCTTTTCGCGTCTCTCTGTCCGGTGATAGTGGCATTGCTCACCATGAACGAGACTGTAGTGTCGTGGACAATAGCTTGGGTGACGATAGTCTGCGCCTTGGGGTTGCAGATTCTTTCGAACCTGATAAACGACTACTACGACTTCGTCAGAGGCACCGACAAGAAGGGTCGCGCTGGTTTCAAGCGAGCCTTGGCAGAAGGGGAGGTGAGCGAGAATCAGATGCGCAGAGCTTGTTTGGTGACATTGGCAATATGCATCATTTCAGGACTATACTTAGTAGCTAATGGGGGATGGGTGATATTGGCAATCGGTGTGACAGCCTTGCTCTTTGCATGGCTCTATACAGCCACAAGCCACTCGTTGTCGTATCTTGGCATTGCCGATATCTTTGTCTTTCTATATTATGGTGTGATAGCCTCTTCGGGGACATATTTCTTGCAGACAGGAGGCTTTTCGTGGGAGGTGTTCTTTGCAGGAGCTGTATGTGGACTAATCTCGATGTGCGTGTTGCTGATCAACAACTTGCGCGACATGGACGACGACCGACTTGCAGGCAAACGCACCTTGCCTGTCCGCTTTGGCAAGAAAGCAGGAGAGGGGCTGATGCTGGTAGTGGTGCTGCTGATGCCAGTGATGGCATATCTTGCTTTCGGATTTAATCTGCCAATGCTTGTGATAGTCCCAGGACTGTGCCTGTTTGTGGCTGTCACTAAAGCCAAAGGCGTAACATTCAATAAGTTGCTGATGTCTGCAGGACTAATCAATGTGCTTTATGTGCTATTGGTGGTTGTGAGATTATGAGGTTGTTTGGTTTTTTATTAAATAGGATATACGGTTATGCTTAACTACATTAAACAATTGTTTCTTTTTGGCGAAGATGCGGCAAGTGAGCAGGAAGTAATAGAGAACATCGAGCGAGGAGTTGATTTCCGTGGAGCCAAACTATGGATTCTCGTTATTGCTGTGCTGGTGGCTTCGCTTGGACTGAACATCAACTCGGCAGCAGTCATCATTGGTGCAATGCTTATTTCTCCACTCATGGGTCCTATCACAGGCATGGGATTGGGAGCAGGAATATATGATTTTGAGCTATTGCGAAGGAGTTGGCGCAACTACATTGTAGCAACAATATTCAGCATTACCACAGCCACTATTTATTTCCTTATCACACCAATAGACGATGCCAAGAGCGAATTGCTTGCCCGCACGTCGCCAACCATCTACGACGTGCTGATTGCACTATGTGGAGGTTTGGCTGGCATCATCGCCTTGAGCAGCCGCAGTCAGAGATCGGGCAACGTGATTCCTGGAGTCGCAATTGCCACCGCCTTGATGCCTCCGTTGTGTACGGTGGGCTTCGGACTTGCCACAGCCAATTGGGCTTACGCAGCAGGAGCTCTCTATCTTTTTGTGATCAACACAATCTTCATAGCCTTTGCTACACTGATAGGAGCTGTCTTTATCATGAAATTTGAGAAGAAGGCTTACATCGACCATCAGCATGAGACCAAGGTAAAGCGCGTTATCTACTCGATAGTAATAGTGACAATGCTCCCTGCCGTAATATTGACCATAGGCATGGTGCAGCAGAGCTATTTTGAGCGACACGTCATACGATTCATTAACCAGGAAATGCATTTCCCTAAGACTCAGATCGTTTCGCATCACATAGACCATGATGCCAGGTCATTCAGCGTAGTGATGATCGGACAGGAAGTCGATTCGGCATCGCTGAGGATTGCCCGCGAACATCTGCCTGTGTATGACCTTGAGGGAGTAGAGATGCATGTGGTGCAGAGCGCACAGAATGAAGACCTTGAGACATTCCGCCAGATGCTGCTTGCCGACAGCAAGGAGCTGCACAATGCCGAGGCCATCATCACCCAGCAGCAGATGCAGACATCGGAACTTGACCATCAGCTGCGTCATTTCACCGAGGTCAAAGAGCTTGCGCCTCAGTTGCTAAAAGAGATTCAAGTGCTGTTCCCAAACATCAAGTCTCTTACGTTGGCAAGAGGTACAACAGCTCTGAACGACAGCGTAAAAGAGTCGGTAGTAGCACTCATCAACTCAACAGAACCGTTGATAGAAGAAGATACAGAACGAATAGCCCTATGGTTTGAACACCGCATCGGAGAATCTGATATCATGGTCATAGGGCAGCCGTAAGTCATAGATTCTTGCTGCGCCAATGACCTGGGGAACACCCTTCCTTGTCGTTGAATGTCCTGATAAAATGACTTATTGAAAGAAATCCAGAAGATTCTGATATTTCAAGATTTTTCAGTTCGGGTTGATTATGCATCAAGCGTTTGGCATATTCGATGCGCAAATCTGCAACCCAATCGCGGTAAGTCTTGCCATAAGTGCTTTTTATATATTCTGAGAGGTAGGTGCGGTTGGTTTTTATTTGTTTGGCCAAGTCGTTGATAGTTATGCCTGGTATGCAATAGCCTTGTTGATCAATCCAGTCTTTGATGCGTTCGGAAATTTCCTCATGGTAGGAAGGGGTGATATCGCCGGAATCGTTGCAGGTAGAAATGATTTCGTCGGGTTTCAGATCTTCGCTGAATGCATTCTCTACCGTTTCGTAGAACAGCAGATAATTCTGATAGCAGCAATAGAGATAGATATAGAAAGGTATTGACGACAATATCCAGATAAACACGTATTCGTTGGGGAGGAAGGTGAGGAGTCCACAACTCACACCATAACCAATAGCCCAGTAGGTAAAGATGGATAGCCAGCGGATATATGAACCGATATCGTCAGAATGGGTGTTGTCAAACAACTGGATGGCTCGGTAGTAGGACTTAATCAGACGGATAGATAGCAATAATCCGTATGCCACAAGGACGACGGCAAGAATGCCTATGCACCAAGTCTGATAATTTTCGCAGGAAGGCAAGAGTAATGTGAAGCTTGACAATATCGAAAAAGCCAGCCACATCGCTATGTGTTGCAAGAATCGCTTGCGAGTGACATAACTACTGTCGAGCAGAAGCATCATGGCAGAGCTGAAAAGCCAATAGCACAAGAAATAGGTTGACAGATTCATCAGTATGGTGGCATTGACATCTTTCTGTCTCATCTCTCCGAAAAGATGCACCATGTAGTTGGCAGCAAGAATAAGTATGGCTATGCCCATCAGCCGACGTGAGAGGATGAAATTGCGGAAGATCCCCTTTTCGGGAGTGCGTGCAACGAGCATGTGAACCCCGAAGAACAGCATCAAGGGCAATGATAAGAACAAAGAGTAGAAATAAAGAGATTCATTCATATTTCAAGTAGTTTTTTTCCCAGTGTAAAGATAAGTCTTTTTTTGAAAAAAATCAATAGCTGGTCGAAATATAGTTGCCTTTTTTCCTTATTATTTCACACAACTTAATAATCTAATAAAAAACAAACATAAGGCAAAAAAAGGAAGAAATCAAGGAAAGAAAATTTGCAATACCGAAATTCCTCTTCGGTATTGCAAATCATTCATATTTAAGGGATAAGAGGCTTAATCGTCATGCAGTCGATTTCGGGAAGTTCATCACGGTCGTGATAAAGACGTATGGTGTTGATTCCCTTTTCAAGATGAATTTTGCAAGTGACTACGCCCCATTCGCCATTAGTGTTGGCAAAGATTGGTTCGCCTGTTCCTTCGTTGACTCCTACAAAGAAATGCTGACCTTCGGTCACAGGATATCCCCAGCTGATTTGCGACTTTGCACCCTCCTTTGACTTGCAGCGGATGGTCATTTCGTAGTCTCCTCCCTCGTGGCTGATGACATTGCGCCACTGGAGGTCGTTGGCTGCACGCTGTCCGATGAGGATAGCCTTGGCTCCACCAGAGCAGTCGTTGTCTTTCTTGTAGGTAGCGGTGAACAGAGCATATGGATTGTTAAGCTCCTGATAGCTGCCGAGGTAGGCTGTTTCGGCTTCATACAGAGAGCGCTCTATGCGGCGGTCGGCAGTGACTTTATAGATGCGACAGCCGTGGGCAGGAACCATGCGTGTGAGAGTAGAACCAGTGAACTCGGCATTGGCTTTGGCATATTTCTTGGCTTTCTTGCCAGTGACAATCAAGTCGCGATGGTCGTAGAGGTCTCGTACTTGTGTTACACCTTCGAGCTGGATGTCGGCATAGTCGATGCTGATGAATTTCTGGCTCTCGGTAGGGTTGTAGAGAGCTATTGCGCGAGCAGTGCCTTCGCGAGTCTCTATATCTTTGACAAAGACGAATGTGCTGTCGGTAGCATCGTATTTGGCAACATAGGCTTGAAGAGCGAGCGAATCCTGGTTGAGGGCGATGAGTTCCTTGTTGCATAGCAAATCCATGGCTTCGGGAGAGAGGGTGCTCATGTCGCAACCAATGAGGAGAGGAGAGCTCATTATGCACCACATACCGAAGTGAGTGCGATCTTCTTCTGGGCTGAGGGTGCGGCCCACTTCAAGCATATCCATATCGTTGTAGCGGCCATCGTAGCAATAAGCCGAGAGATAGAGGCTTTGGTCGATGATGTCACGTACAGAACGCCAAGAGCAGTTGATGTCGCCACTCATGCGCCAAGACGTGGCCACATCGTGAACCCATGTTCCAGGGTAGTTCCATCGGCAGACATTTAGGCGAAGACCTTTCTTGCCAGTCTTTTGCATAGCCTCATTGATGGCTGTATATCGTTCGCGTGGGTCAAGACAGTAGCGCTGACGATTCTGAGGAGCATCGGCACCGCAATAATCGACCTTGATGAAGTCGAAGTCGAGTTCCTTGAAAAAGAAGTCACAGTCTTGTTGGTCATGACGATAGAGTCCCACCTCGTGTGCAATCTTGTCGCCACCATAGTAATTGCCGCAGGTATTGGCTCCTGCATCTGAATAAATGCCAGCTTTCAAGCCAAGAGCATGAATATGATCAACAACACCCTTCAGACCTTGCGGAAAACGCTGAGGATGGATGAGGAGCTGTCCTGTCTTTGGGTCTCGTCCTCCGAAATAGCCATCGTCGATGTTGATGTATTTGTAACCCGCATCCTTCAATGGGGTGTTGGCCATCACGTCAGCTTGATTCATGATGATTGAGTCGCTGATGTTGAGGGCAAAAGTGTTCCACGAACTCCAACCCATAGTTGGGAGCTCGATTTCTTGAGCTTGTAATGCCATAAAGCAACCTGCTGCTAAGGCGATAAGTAGTTTTTTTCTCATTGTATTAATATTTGAAATAATGTAAAATGTATGTCTTCAAGTATAAATTTTGGTGCAAAAGTAATCTTTTACCTTCAATCTTCCAAATTTTCTTCGCCATTAATTCCTGCTTTTCTTAATGCTATGGAAACTACTCCGCTTTCGAACCCTCGTTGAGCCGCGAAGCGATATAGTTTGGCACGATTGTTCTGTGATAAAGGCCGTTCCATGTCGCGCATTTTGTTGCGTAGCAGAGATGAGAGTGTCGATAGATAATCGTCATCGGCAATCACATCATCGAGAGCGTTGTCGATTATGTGGTTGGCAATACCTTTGTTGCGCAGGTTGTAGGCAATCTTGACACGTCCCCAATGTTCGTATAAAAACTTATCATGGACAAAAGCGCGAGCGAAACGTTCCTCGTCGATGTATTTCTCGTCGCGCAGACGGCAAACAATCTGCTCTGCCATTTGAGAGTTCAACCCCCAACTTACTAATTTATCGTATATTTCTTTTGGAGATTTCTCAGATTTGGAACAGAGATTGGCGGCCTTGTTCAGAGCCTTATCGTAGCTTAATGTTGTCATAATAATGCAGAAATCATTCGGTTATTACCGTTTATGTCTTTTCGTAAAACAATGTTGTTGTATCCAAGGTCAGAGAGCAACTGACATGTTTCGTTTCCGAGGGCCGCATTGATCTCGAAATAGAGATGTCCGCCATGTTTAAGATTCTTCAGACCGAAACGTCCTATTGCACGATAGAAAATCAGCGGGTCATCGTCGGGCACGAATAGAGCCAGATGAGGCTCGTGGTCAAGAACATTGGGAGACATCTCGCCCTTCTCTTTGTTCATGACATAAGGAGGATTGCTGACAATGACATCAAACTTATCAACATCTGGGTGTTTATAACGCTCATCTTGCGACGCGAGGATATCCTTTTGCATGAAGCTTATATTGCTGATGTTTAGACGTTCGGCATTGCGACATGCAGTTTCCAACGCCTCTGTTGATAAGTCGAATGCAACGACTTGTGAATTGTTGATAAGTGCAGCCAAAGAGATGGCAATACATCCGCTGCCAGTGCCAATGTCGAGAATTTGTGAGCCAGCGGGTGTTTCTTTGGCAATCCAATTTACGAGTTCGGCTGTTTCAGGTCGAGGGATTAATACATTGGGATTAACCTCGAACTTCCTCCCGAGGAAATATTCGTAACCCAGAACCTGCTGCATCGGGACACCCTCGGCGAGCCGCGAAGCATAATCTGACAAAAGCTGAGTCTTGTCGTCGGGCAAGACTATGTCGGGGTGCATGATCATATCGACTTTAGATATGCCACAAACCTCTTCCAAGAGGATTGCAATAATCGATTTTGTCTCACGCACTTCATACAATGAAGAGAGCGATTGATTGAGTTTTGCTATAGAGTTTTGCATGTGCAAATGTAATGTTTTTTTTGCTTTCAAAAGGTTGAAAATATGAAAAAAGATATACAATTTGGCAAAATAGTCTAAAAATATCTAAATTATACATCTTGAAAAATAAAACTTTGCGATATTTTTTGTAACTTCGCGCCGCAATAATTATAGGCATTGAGCCTTTATATAACAGAATATGACATCATATACAAAGATATCAACATTGATAATTTGCGCATTTGCGCTTTGTCTGTCACTCGTCAGCTGCCTTGGGGGTAGCGACTCGGAGACCATATATACCAACATGCAGAATGCTACAATCACTTCGTTCTCGGTTTCCGATAATGATGACGTCTGCCCAAATCTCTCGAGTTATACTTTCACCATTGACAATTATGGCAAAAGTGACCCTCAGTTGTCGGCAAGGGTGCCAAATTCGGGTATAATATTTAATGCCGACTCTCTGCCTGTAGGTTCCATTCCAGACTCTTTGACAATCAGTCTTGAATACAAGGCATTGTCGAGCATTGTGTTCACACAGTATAATGAATCGGGCAATATCCGCAATACGGTCAATTATGCCGACACCCAGTATGTGTCGTTTGATGACTATGCCACAACCCGTCTCGATCTTGTTTCGTCGGATGGGCAATATAAGAAATCGTATTTTGTGAAGATTAACATCCACAAAGTTGCTGGAGACACCGTGCGCTGGCAATATGTTGCCAAAGACCTGTGGGACACTGCAGAGATTGCAGATCAGGCAGTTGCTGCTATTGGCGGTGGTCTTTTCTGGTTCAAGGAATACGATTCGTCACTTGTGACAGTGTGTACAGCAGACATCAACAACCCAAAGGTGTGGAGCGAAGAGACTGATATTGTTTCGACAGATTCACCATCGCTTGCTTCGATTTACAGCTGGAACAACACGTTCTATGCCGCAGGAAAAGACGGCTCGGTCATGACATCGACAGATGGAGTAAACTGGAACTCAACAGAGAGTGCTGTCCGGTTTGTCAGTATTCTTGGCGTTCAATTTGCGACAAAGAACTATAATGAACATCTTCATGCTATCGTAAAAGACGGCGATGCCTATCGTTTTGCCAAGACATTCGATGGCATCAACTGGGAGATTGGCGACCTTTGCCCAGAGGGATTCCCTGTCCGCAATTTTTCACAACCGCTTTCCGACAAGGCCAAGCCACAGGCGGGCAATGTCACATCTCGTCTCTATATCGTAGGTGGGGAGACTGCCAACGGAGATATGACCTCAAGCACTTGGTCGTGTGATGGTTTTTCTTGGGCGGAATTCCAGCAGGGTTTCATGCCGGCCATGACTCGTCCGGCAATCATACAATATACTCTTGATACAGATGCGCCAAAGTCTTTGTGGATTTTGTGGCCAGGTATTAATGCCAGCGGAATCGCCAATAACGATATTTACTTCAGTGAGAACAAAGGTGTGACCTGGAAGCTTCTCAAGAGAGAGTTCAGCAAATATGCCGACACAAAGAAAATCATGCCTGTGGGTCATGTGTCTGGCATATTGAACCCAAATAACTATTGGATGTATTTCTTCGGAGGTGTTGATTCAGAAGGCAAACAGCAAGCAAATATATTTGGCGGACAGCTGATGACGCTTGTTTTTGACAAAATAAAATAACTATGTGCCGTACAACAGTTCTCGTCCTTTTGCTTTTGTGCTTTTTCAGCACAAGAGCCCAAGAGCCGGATTACATGTATGAATTCGGTGTAGGAGGAGGATTGAGCTGGGCGTATGGTGATATTAATAAAAGCAAGGCATTGTATAAGCCTGGAGGTGCGATAAGCATTCTTGCAAGATATAATGCCAATCCGCGTTGGGCATTTGTAGCGGATATCTCAACCTTTGGTATCAAAGGTGACTGTAAGGATTTTGACGATGTCTTTCCTGAGAGTCATCCCCGGTCGTTTGACAATCGAGCCTGGATGCTCTCTATCCGTCCGGAGATTCATTTCTGGAACTATGGCTGGGTCAACGATTACCGCGAGAAGAAACATCTTGTGCCATTTCTTACATCTGGCATTGGGGGCGGCTTCTCGTCGGGCGATGGAGACACTGGAGCATTATTTGCGCTACAAGTAGGTGCGGGTGCTAAGTGGAAATTGTCGCCAAGGGTGAATGCTCAGCTCACGTGCTTGTTTTGCCGCACTTTCGGAGACAAAGCAGATGGCATTACAGACCCTTATGCTCTTGGCAGCAACTCATGGGCCAATTCCGATTGGATAGGCTCTTTGGTGTTGAGCATGACGTTCGACTTCAAGGAACGTTGCATGAGCTGTAACAAAGAATGAAAATCTTAATTAATACAAGTTATGTCAGATTTAATTGATCAGATTGACAAGACAAAGACCCCAAAGCATATTGCCATCATCATGGATGGCAACGGCCGCTGGGCTAAGCAGAAAGGTCTGGATCGTAGTTTGGGCCACAAGGAAGGCATCACTGCATTGCATAAGACCCTTGAAGCCGCAAATGAAGTTGGCGTAAAATATGTTACGGTATATACATTCTCAACCGAAAACTGGAACCGCCCGAAAGAGGAAGTAGAAGCATTGATGAATCTGGTTTCATATAGTGTGCGACTTGAAACACCGACACTTGTGTCGAGTGGTACCCGTCTGGAGTGTATTGGAGACTTGAGCCGTTTGCCTAAAGCCGCACTTGAGAGTATTGAATACTGCAAGCGCGAGACAGCAAAAGGCACTGCAGCCACTCTGATTCTTGCCCTCAACTATTCGAGCCGATGGGAAATCACCAAAGCAGCACAGGATCTTGCACGAAAGGCAGCCAATGGAGAGATTCGCCCTGAAGATATCGATGCAGATATGTTTAGCCAGCATCTTGCCACTGCCAATTATCCAGAACCCGACCTGTTGATTCGTACTGGAGGAGAGCAACGCATCTCAAACTATCTGCTTTGGCAAATCTCATATTCCGAGTTGTATTTCTGTGATACTTATTGGCCAGACTTCGGACGTGATGACTTATTCAAGGCGATCATCGAATACCAGAATCGCGAACGTCGTTTTGGAAAGACATCGGCACAGATACAGGCAGAGCAAGTCTAAATGGTAGATGCAGGCATGAGCTGTCATTAACAACTTAATAAATATATAATGAGAAAGTTTTGCATAGCAATCTTGATGCTAATAGCGGTATTGCCAACATTTGCACAAGAGCAAACCGACACTATCTACAACCCGATTGTGAATCACACCAGTCAGGTTGCACGCAAATATACTATACGAGGCATTGAGATTAGTGGAGCCGACAACTATGAGGATTATGTGCTCATAGGCTTCTCGGGTCTGTCGCTAGGACAGGTAATATCGGTGCCAGGTGACGAGATTACCAATGCTGTGCGCCGTTTTTGGCGACAGGGTCTTTTCAGCGATGTGAAGATCACGCTCGAGAAGGTATATGGAGACGAATGTTGGATCAAGATTGCCCTCACTCAGCGTCCTCGAATAGGAGAGATAGAGTATGATGGCGTAAAGAAAAGCGAACGAGAAGACCTTGATGTCCAGATAGGAGTGGCAAAGGGAGGACAGGTGACACCTAACGTCCTTGACCGAGCCAAGACCATCATCAAACGCTATTATGACGGTAAGGGTTACAAGAATGCCGATGTCGAGATTTACCAGACCGACGACAAGGATCATGAGAATATGGTTGACCTCACTATCGTAGTCGATAAGCATGAGAAAGTGCGCGTGCATGAGCTCAAGATTGAGGGTCTGGCGCATTGGGATTCGGTAGGAACCAAGCTGCTCCCTTTCAAGAAAGGGTATATGACTTATCTCGGTGCCAATCGTGCGATGAAAAAGACCAATGCCCGTCATAAGTGGTATAACATCTTCCGTGCAAAGAAGTTCACCGAGGACAACTACAAGGAAGACAAAAAGAAACTCATTGAGCGTTATCACGAACTCGGTTATCGTGATGCGCGAATAGTGAGCGACGAGGTGACAAAATATGACGACAAGCATGTCGATGTCGCTTTGAAGGTAGAGGAAGGTCCTAGATATTTCGTGCGTGACATCTCTATTGTCGGTAACAGCGTCGAATCAACAGAGACTCTCTTGCGCTATTTGCAGATGCAGAAGGGAGACGTATATAACCAGAAGAAAATCAATGACCGTATCAATACTGACGAGGATGGTATTGGAACCCTTTATATGGATCAGGGTTATCTCTTTTTTAACCTCACTCCAATCGAGGTTAATATCGAGAAAGACTCAGTCGATCTTGAGCTGCGAATGGTCGAGGGTCCTCAGGCTCATATCAATCGCGTGGTAATCAACGGCAACGACCGCCTGTACGAGCATGTCATTCGCCGTGAGTTGCGCACACGTCCAGGAGAGCTATTCTCTAAGACCGACCTCGTGCGTTCTGCCCGTGAGCTTGCTCAGACAGGACATTTCGACCCGGAGAAGATGAATCCTCGTCCAGTGCCAAATGTTGAGGATGGTACAGTAGATATTATCTTCGACCTTGAGTCAAAGGCCAACGACCAAGTGGAGTTCTCGCTTGGTTGGGGCGCAACTGGTCTTATTGGAAAGATCAACCTCAAGCTCACCAATATTTCGATGAAGGATATTTTCCATCCAGAGCGTTATCATGGCATCTATCCATCGGGAGAAGGCGAACAGTTTACGGTAGGAGTGCAAACCAATGCCAAATACTATCAGTCATATTCTATGCAATATGTCAACCCTTGGTTTGGCGGCAAGCGACCTAATTCGCTGAGTCTGTCGGTATTCTATTCTCGCCAGAGTGATATCAACTCTCAGTTCTACAACAAGTCTCTGTATAACAACGGATATTATGGTGGCTATGGTTATGGCTATGGTTACGGCTATGGCTATGGCTACGGAAACGGTTATGGCTATAACAGCAATTCGTATGAATATGCCATCGATCCAGACAAGAGCATCCAGATGATTGGTGCGTCGATAGGTTTCGGCAAGCGTCTTAACTGGCCAGACGACTATTTCACGCTTCAGACAGCTCTCAACTATCACGTCTATATACTCAAGGATTGGCAATATTTCCCAATCAGCAATGGTACGAGTCATAGCCTTTCGCTCCAGTTGGTACTCTCGCGTAACTCTATCGACAACCCATACTATACTCGTTCGGGTTCGAGCTTTACGCTGGATACAGAGTTCGCTCCTCCTTACAGCCTGTTTGAGAGCAAGGAGAAACTGAAGAACGGAGACCGCTATTCAAAAGACAAGATGAAGCTTCTGGAATTCTATAAGGTGAAGTTCTCGTCAAAGATATTCATACCACTTACATCTGGCACCCATACACTGGTCTTCCATGCCCGTTCTGACATGGGTTTCCTTGGCCACTACAACAAGTACAAGCAGTCGCCATTTGATAGCTATTACATGGGTGGCGATGGCAATAGCTACTATTCTTCATCTTATATCACCGAGTATATCCCATTGCGCGGTTATGAGAATGAAGCCATTACCGAGGGTTATCGTGGTGAGGGTAACGTGGCAACATCATATTGCCGCTTCGTAGCCGAGCTTAGATTCCCATTTATGCTTGAATCGTCATCTACCATCTATGGACTTGCTTTTGCAGAAGCAGGTAACGCATGGACAGATATCAAGTACTTCAATCCATTTGCCCTGAAGCGTTCAATGGGTCTCGGTGCGCGAATCTTCCTGCCGATGATTGGTATGCTCGGTATCGACTGGGGTTATGGTTTCGACAAGACATTTGGAAGCAAGACCAACAGCGGTTCAAACTTCCATTTCGTAATAGGACAGGAGTTCTAATTTCAAAACTTAAAAATGTTTACGTCTATGAAAAGAATGTTTATTGCTTGTTTGATGGTGTTTGTGAGTAGTGCAATCGGTGCTTTTGCACAGAAGTATGCATTGATCGATATGGACTATATCTTGAAACAGATACCTCAGTATGAGATGGCTAACGAGCAGCTCGATCAGATCAGCAGCCGTTGGCAGAAAGAAGTCGAGACTCTTGCAAAAGAGGCAGAGACCATGTATAAGCAGTATCAAGCTGACATGGTGTTCCTGACAGCCGAACAAAAGACCCAGCGCGAAGAGGCAATACTTGCCAAGGAGAAGGAAGTTCAAGACCTTCGCAACAAGTATTTTGGTCCTGAAGGCGAGCTTTATCAAAAGCGCAATGCTCTTGTCGGTCACATTCAAGACGATATTTATAATGCGGTGAAAGAAGTGGCAGAAAAGAACAATTATGCTATGGTAATTGACCGCGCAAGTGCAGAAAGTGTCATTTTTGCTTCTCCAAAAATCGATATTTCTAAAGAAGTACTGTCAAAATTGGGATATTAAGAAAAATAGTTCTATCTTTGCAATCGGTTTTGTATTGTCAAAAGACATGATTCATTAACCTCGAAAGAGAAATATAATAACAAAAAATACAAAAGAACATGTTCAAAAAAATTTTACTTGCAGTTGTAATCTGCATCGCAGCAGTTTCTGCTAATGCCCAGACATTTAAGTTCGGCAACATCAACATGGGTGAGATCTTCAACATCATGCCTGAGACAGCTCAGGTTCAGAAGGAAATGGAAGAGCTTCAGGCAACGTATGAGACAGAGCATACCAAGATGTCCGAAGAGTACCAGAAGAAGGTTTCAGACTTCCTTGCAGAGCAGGACAAGCTTGAGAAAAATATTGCAGAGGCTCGCGCTCAGGAGATCGATCAGCTCCAGCAGCGCATCGCCAACTTCCGTGACATGGCAGCTCGCAACCTCCAGACACAGCAGCAGAGCAAGGTTGCTCCTATCATCGAGAAGATCAATAAGGCTATCCAGTCGGTTGGTGAAAAGAACGGCTTTACTTATATCTTCGACCTCAGTCAGGGCAACATCCTTTTCGTGTCTCCATCACAGTGCGTCGATGTTCTTCCACTTGTGAAGGCTGAGCTCGGTATCAAGTAATATAGATACTCAATCAATGGATTTCGCCTCTCAGTTGGGAGTAATAAAAAAGCTCAAGGCAATGCCCTGAGCTTTTTTGTATTATCTAATATGTTTATCGTATCCACAGCAATTCGCGGTATTTCGGCATTGGCCAAACATTGTCGTCAACAATCTCCTCAAGGCTGTCGATTGGACGGCGAATACCCATGAAACTCTCAGCTATTTCGTAATAGGCCATAGCTTTCTCATATGCGTCTTCAATACGATTGGCGATACGACGCTTCTCTACCATTGCATCGACCTTCATCTTTATCTCGGCATTAAAACCAGCTATCTTCTTGATAAGGCTAATTTCGTAAGCGCTCAAGCTTTCCCATTCCTGAGGGAAGAGAGACTTCATCAAAGCCACATTCTTGAGGAGTTGCGACTGGTAAGTAGTTGCAGCAGGAATGATATGATTGATGGCGAGATCCCCGAGAGTTCGTGCCTCAATCTGAATGAGCTTAACGTAAGTCTCAAACTTCACTTCGTTGCGAGCCTGAAGTTCGGCAGCCGTAAATACCCCAAGCTTCTCGAACATATCGACAGCCGAAGGCTTGACATTCTCAAGGAACATCTTTGGCACACAGCGTTCAGTGTCGAGACCTCGTTTCTGTGCTTCTCTTTGCCACTCGTCTGAATAACCATTGCCATCAAAGCATACAGTGTCGAGCACTTCTGCAATCATTGGCTTGAGTGTGCGCATACAAGCTACTTGCAAGCTGACGCCTGTGGCAAGTTCTGCATCGACCAATTTCTTGAAGTCGATAAGTTGCTCGGCAACAGCCGAATTGAGTGTGGTCATTGCGCCCGAACAGTTAGCCTTAGATCCGACAGCTCGGAACTCAAAACGATTGCCTGTAAAAGCGAATGGTGACGTGCGGTTTCGGTCAGTATTATCGACAAAGATAGCAGGAATCTCAACCAATCCGAGGTCATAAGGATGTTTGCCGGCAATCACTATCTCCGTATCATCAGCGACTGTAAGCAGCTTACGCATTACATCAGTCATTGTCTTGCCGAGGAAAGCCGATATGATAGCAGGAGGGGCCTCGTTGGCACCAAGACGATGAGCATTAGTGGCAGAGGCAATCGAAGCCTTTAGCAATGCACCATGGCGTTTCAGAGCCATCAGCACGTTGACAAAGAATGTGACAAACTGAAGATTGCCCATTGGATCCTTGCCTGGAGCCAATAGTATGACACCAGTATTGGTGCTGAGCGACCAGTTGTTGTGCTTGCCAGAGCCATTGATTCCCTCGAAAGGCTTCTCGTGCAAAAGGATGCGGAATCCATGGCGACGAGCCACTTTCTTCATGACGCCCATGATGAGCATGTTCTGATCGACAGCAAGATTTGTTTCTCCAAAGATTGGAGCAAACTCAAACTGGTTAGGCGCAACCTCGTTGTGACGGGTTTTCATCGGTATGCCCAAGCGATGTCCCTGAATCTCAAGATCGGTCATGAAAGCCTGCACACGTGTCGGAATCTGTCCGAAATAGTGGTCGTCCATCTGCTGATTCTTGGCAGAAGCATGTCCCATCAGGGTGCGTCCGCAGGCAATGAGGTCAGGACGAGCAGCGTAAAGTCCGTCATCTACCAGGAAATACTCCTGCTCCCAACCGAGATTTGACTGAACATGTGACACCGAAGGATCGAACAACTGACATATTGGGAGTGCCGCTTCACACACAGCCTTGATTGACTTTTTCAGAGGAGCCTTATAGTCGAGCGATTCGCCCGTATATGACACGAATACAGTAGGGATAAACAGGCAGTCGTCCATGATAAACACCGGGCTTGTCGGATCCCACGCCGTATATCCTCGTGCCTCGAATGTAGCACGGATGCCGCCACTTGGGAAAGACGAAGCGTCAGGTTCCTGCTGTACGAGCGACGAGCCTTCAAAAGCCTCAATCATTCCGCCCTTCCAGTCATATTCCATGAAAGAGTCATGCTTCTCTGCCGTTGTCTCGGTCAATGGCTGAAACCAATGGCAACAGTGAGTGACGCCATGTTCCATTGCCCATTGCTTCATGCCCGCAGCAACGCCATCGGCAACATCCCTGTCTAATTGCGCCCCATTGTCGATGCAGTTGAGCAAAGCCTTGAGAGTCTTTGCATCGAGATATTTCTGCATCTTTTCCCTGTTGAACACCAACTCACCGAAGTACTCGGATGGTCGTCCTTTGGGTACAGGAAATTCTGCGGCATGCTTCTTTGTCGCTTCATGCACACATTCAAATCTCATCTTGTTCATAGTCCTATTTGTTATTATTTTGCTTGATTTATTTCATTGAACAATAGTTTGTCTGCCAATAAATATTGAGAGTGATTACGAGCCACAAAGTTACACGCATTTTTCATCACTTCCAAATTAATATGGCAAAAGTCACAAAATCAGTTAAAATATATGCCATACTGCTAAATTTGAATAAATAAATTCGTTTTTTTGATAAAAAATCAGTAACTTTGCACGCTTTTCCATAAAGGAAAAACAATAGAAATAGATATGAGCAAGACCAGAATCCTCTTTATCAACACCGAAGTAGAGCCATATATGCCATCTGGGCATTTGGCTGACCTTGGCCGCATTTTGCCTCAGGCAATGCAGGAATCAGGTCATGAGATACGTGTATTCATGCCATGCTTCGGTACCATCAACGAACGAAGGAATCAGCTACATGAGGTGATCAGACTTTCAGGCACCAATCTTGTGGTAAACGAGTCCGACCATCCTTTGATTATTAAGGTTGCAAGCCTGATGCCTCAGCGTATCCAGATATATTTCATCGACAACGAAGAATATTATTCAAGTAGAAAAGTATATTCTGACGAACATGGCGTAGAGTATCCTGATCAGGTAGAACGTTGTTTGTTTTTTGCACACGGTGTTGCCGAAACGGTGCGTAAGCTGCGTTGGACACCCGATGTGATATATTGTCAGGGGTGGTTTGCCGCGGTGGCACCACTTTTCCTCCGTAAGGCTGCAAACGATGATGCGTGCTTCAAACATGCCAAGCTTATATGCGGTTTGTTCAACAACCCATTTGTTACTCCTTGGCCAGCCAAGACTGCCCAGATATTGAAAGTGCCGGGTGTGACCAAGGCCGATATTGCAGACATCAAAGACTTGCAGGTTTCTCACACTATGTTATGCAAACTGGCTGTCAAGTTCTGCGATGGTGTGGTGATTACCGACCCAGACTTGGATCCTGAGTTGCTGGAATATGTAAACGGAAGTGGCAAGCAGATTCTCGATGTCTCTGCCGACGAAGAATTGAATGTTCAGGCATACAACGATTTCTTCGAAAAGTTCCTTGAGTAAGCATTAGCCAAACAATTGAGAAAATGAAAAGATTATTATATTTGCTGTCTATTCTATTGGCAGCTCAGAGTTTATTTCTTGCGACTATCTCATGTAGCGACGACATGGGAGAGTTGGGAGAGTCGGTGCGCCCTTCCAACGACGGCATCACGGTGAAGGCAATGTCGTTCAACCTGAATACCTACACTGGCTATCGTGATTCGATATATGTGCGCACGGGTTATCCTTTGGTGGGAAATATCACCGATCCTGATTTCGGACAAGTCACTGCCAGCTATCTTGCTCAGTTCTATACGAGCAGCAAGATGGGTCTTGACGAACGCAACTCTGCCGATTCGCTCACCTTTGGCATTCTTCGCACCTCGGCTCCCAAAGAGTTGGGATATGACTGGGACGACTATCACTATAAGCCTTGGGATTCTATTATCGGCAACAAGCTCGACTCGATGACAGTGCGCATTTATTACCGTACTTATTACGGCGATTCGCTCACACCAATGCAGCTGTCGGTTTATCGACTTAATCCAAAGGTCGATTTCGAAACTTTGCCCGAGAAAGAGTTCTATAGCAACAACGACTTCTCTGACCTATATAGCGAGAACAACATCATCGGCCGCAAGGGATTTACTTCGGCCAACCGCGAGTTGAGCGACTCGGTGCGTGAGCTCGACGATTATATGCCTTATATCGAGATTAAACTCAAGGACGACCTGAAGGATCAGTTCTACCGACTATGCGTCGAGGCTGCTATTGCTCGCGACAAGGATAATCCTCATAGTTCGGAGTTCTCGGACATCTTCACAGATCAAAAGGCTATGCGCGAGAAGTTCCTTTCGGGTTTGTGCGTCAAGCCTACATTCGGTGATGGTGTGATGATCAAGGTGTTCTATACGGCTATATATTTCTTTTATAGTTCGTTCCATCGTTATGATGTCGATGGCACTCTGCTCCGTAATTCTGCCGACGATGGCGATTCGACTTATGTGGTCGATCACGTTAAGTATATGGCAGTGACTCCAGATGTGATTCAGATGAGCGGATACAAGATGGTAGATGACAACATGGAACAGCGTATGAATGAGAAAGATACGTCATATATCACTTCTCCGCAAGGTTATTATTCTATCGTCGATCTCCCTGTTGGCGAAATCATCAACACGATGGAAGACGATCCTTTGAGAATCCCAGGCGACTCAAGCTACTTCCTCAATGCCTCAAACTTCTATTTGCAGGCCTATAAGCCGAAGGGAACTTTGCTGAGCAATATGCCAACACCAACAGTGCTGATGGTGGAAAAGGGCTCGATGACCGATTTTTTCGAGAAGGGAAAGCTGCCAGATGGCACTACATCTTGCTATGCGCAATACAAGTGCGATTCGGTGCCAAACGCCAACTATCCGACCTCCGACGGTATCTACTATTATAGCTTCGGCAATATTGCACCAGTCATCATCGGTCTTGCCGAGAAACATGGATGGTCGAAGAACGGGTTGAAGAAGATTCCTCGCGATCTAACTGTGCCTATGGCTATCATACCTATCGACGCGACAACCAATACTACTGGTACCGTCTTGTCGGTTGCTAACTATATCATCCCTACCGCCACCAAGCTGAAGAAAGGGCAAGATGCCCAGACAATTCAGATGATTTATACAGTGGAGGGTGCAGGGAACAAGTAAGGAAGTTACATTATCATCATTAAAAAACTATGACAGATCGTTTATACATTTTTGATACAACTCTTCGTGATGGAGAACAGGTTCCGGGTTGCCAGTTAAATACCGTAGAGAAGATTCAGGTGGCACGACAGCTCGAAGCCTTGGGTGTTGATATTATTGAAGCAGGATTCCCTATCAGCAGTCCTGGCGACTTCAATTCTGTAGTTGAGATTTCAAAAGCTGTCACATGGCCTACCATCTGCGCCTTGACACGTGCCGTGCAGAAGGATATTGACTGTGCGGTCGAGGCACTTCAGTATGCCAAGCACAAGCGCATTCACACAGGTATAGGCACAAGCGATTCACATATTAAATATAAGTTCAACAGTACTCGCGAGGAGATTATCGAGCGTGCTGTAGCTGCCGTTAAATATGCAAGCAACAGGGTCGATGAGGTAGAGTTCTATGCCGAGGATGCAGGACGAACCGAAAACGAATACCTTGCAAAGGTCGTTGATGCAGTCATCAAGGCTGGTGCCAAGGTGGTAAATATTCCTGATACCACAGGTTACTGTATGCCATGGGAATATGGCGAGAAGATTAAGTATCTCATGGAACATGTCGATGGACTTCAGGACGGACGCGCCATCCTTTCTACTCACTGTCATAACGATCTCGGCATGGCTACGGCCAATACAATCAGCGGTGTGCAGAATGGTGCCCGTCAGGTCGAGGTGACTATCAATGGCATTGGCGAACGTGCAGGAAACACTGCTCTCGAAGAGATTGCAATGATCATCAAGTGCCATCAGGCAACAATGCCGGTTTCTACCAATATCAACACTCAGAAGATCTGGGCAACAAGCCGTCTTGTGAGCAGCCTTATGAATATGCCTGTTCAGCCAAACAAGGCTGTTGTTGGCAAAAATGCCTTTGCTCACTCAAGCGGCATTCACCAGGATGGTGTCCTCAAGAATGTCCAGACCTACGAAATCATGGACCCTAAGGATGTGGGTATCAACGAGAACAGCATCGTCCTCACAGCTCGTTCGGGTCGTGCGGCATTAAAGCATCGTCTGAGCGTGCTTGGCGTTGAGCTCGATCAGGAGAATCTTGACAAGACCTACGAAGCCTTCCTCCGTCTTGCCGACAAGAAGAAGGAACTCAACGACGACGATATCCTCATGTTGGTAGGTGCCAACAAGGCAGAAAACAATCACATCAAGCTCGAGAGCCTTCAGGTTACTACGGGTAAGGGTGTCACTCCAATTGCTGCAATCCGTCTCAAGGTTGCCAACGAGATATTCGAGGCTGCCGGCATTGGCAATGGCCCTGTCGATGCGTCGATTACTGCGCTCAAGCAGATTATCCGTCGTGAGATGACTCTCAAGGAGATGACTATCCAAGCCATCAGCAAAGGTAGCGACGACAGTTGTAAGGTGCATGTTCAGGTCGAGCACGACGGCCATGTCTATTATGGCTTCGGCACCGATACCGATATCGTGACAGCAAGCATCGAGGCTTATATCGACTGTATTAATAAGTTTAAGCACTAAATAAGATTATGAAGACGTTATTCGACAAGATATGGGATGCCCATGTCGTCCAGAAGATTGAAGATGGTCCAACTCAGCTATACATAGATCGACTCTATGCACATGAAGTCACATCTCCTCAAGCGTTCGACTCATTGCGCGATAAGGGAATCAAAGTGTTCCGTCCTGACCATGTGGTTGCAATGCCCGACCATAATACCCCTTCCGACCAGCAGGAGGTAATCAACGATCCTACCGGTCGTAAGCAGGTTGAAACATTGAAGTCAAACTGCGAGGAGTTTGGTATCAAGCACTTTGCAATGGGCACTAAAGACAATGGCATTATCCATGTCGTTGGTCCTGAAAAGGCTCTTTCTCTGCCAGGCATGACTATCGTGTGTGGCGACTCTCATACCTCGACTCATGGCGCAGTCGGTGCCATAGCAATGGGTATTGGCACGTCTGAGGTTGCTCAGGTGCTTGCTTCTCAGTGTATCCTTCAGTCGAAGCCAAAGACAATGCGCATCAACATTGAGGGCGAACTTCAGCCATGTGTGACAGCCAAGGATGTGGCTTTGTATATTATGGCAAAGATGACCACCGCTGGTGCAACTGGCTATGCAGTAGAATATGCAGGATCTGTGATCCGCAATATGTCTATGGAGGGTCGTCTGACTCTCTCTAACCTCTCGATCGAGATGGGTTCGCGTGCAGGCCTCATCGCTCCCGACGAGACAACGTTTGCTTATCTCAAGGGTCGCGAGTATGCTCCAAAGGGTGAGGCTTGGGATCGTGCAGTAGAGGAGTGGCGAAAGCTCAAGAGCGACGATGATGCGGTATTCGACAAGGAGGTCACCTACGATGCAGCCGACATCAAGCCTCGCATCACCTATGGTACAAACCCTGGTGCAGGTATTGCTATTGACGAGTGCATCCCTGCTCTCGAAAGCATTGCCGATAACGAAAAAGACCAATTCCTCTCACAACTTCAGTATATGCAGTTCCAGCCAGGCGAAAAGCTTGAGGGACATCCTGTCGATTATTGCTTCCTCGGCGCATGTACCAATGGCCGCATCGAGGACTTCCGCGCCTTCGCAAGCGTTGTCAAGGGCAAGAAGAAAGCCGACAATGTCGTGGCTTGGCTCGTACCTGGTTCATGGTTGGTGCGTCAGCAAATCATTGATGAGGGCATCGACAAGATATTGGAAGAGGCAGGTTTTGAGCTTCGTCTCCCTTCTTGTTCTTCATGTCTTGCCATGAACCCTGATAAAGTGCCTGCTGGCAAGCTCTCCATTTCTACAAGCAACCGCAACTTCGTGGGACGTCAGGGTCCTGGCGCTCGCACCATTCTTGCTTCTCCTCTCGTTGTGGCTGCAAGTGCTATCACAGGTGTAATTACTGACCCTCGTAAACTCTAAGATTATGGCTAAGCAGAAATTCAATATTATCAAGAGTACATGTATTCCTGTCGCAATCGACAACTGTAATACCGACCTCATCATACCTGCACGTTATCTCGCATCGACCACACGCGACCCAAAGTTCTTTGGCGATGCTTTTATGCACGACCTTCGTTATGATGCCGATGGTCAGCCTGTGGCAGATTTCGTGATGAACCGTCCTGAGTTCAGCGAGGCTCCTCGCGAGGGTGTACACGAGATTATTGTGGGCGGTCAGAACTGGGGTTCGGGTTCAAGTCGTGAACATGCCGCTTGGGCCATCTCTGGCTATGGCGTCCGTGTGGTTGTGTCGTCAAGTTTCGCCGATATCCACCGCAACAATCTTCTCAACTGCTTTGTTCTGCCTGTTGTCGTAAGCAAGGATTTCCAGCAGGAGCTTTTTGCCTCTATCGAAGCTGATCCTCAGACAATCGTGACTGTCGATGTGCCTAACCAAACTATCACCAACGAGGCAACTGGTCACAGCGAGAAGTTCGACATCAATGGCTACAAAAAGTATTGCCTCATGAATGGTTTCGATGATATTGATTATCTTTTGACCAAGAAGGCAGACATCGAAGCATATGAAGTTCGAAATTGTTGATACTACTCTTAGAGATGGTGAACAGACTTCAGGTGTGGCTTTCTCCGCACCTGAAAAATTGTCTATTGCCCGCAAACTGCTTGAGGAAGTTCGTGTCGATCGAATAGAGATTGCTTCGGCGCGTGTGTCTCAGGGTGAGTTCGAATGTGTGAAAGGCGTATGCGATTGGGCAACCCATGCAGGTGTCATCGACCGTGTTGAGGTTCTCGGTTTCTGCGATAATGGCGCATCAATCGACTGGATAAGCAGGGCAGGAGGCAAGGTTATCAACCTTCTCACCAAAGGTAGTCTTAAACATTGTGAGGGGCAGCTGAAAAAGACACCACAGGAACATTGGGATAACATTCGCGACAATGTGGCTTTGGCAAAAGCAGCGGGCCTTACAGTCAATGTGTATCTTGAGGATTGGAGCAATGGTATGCTTCATAGCCCGGATTATGTGTTTGCGATGGTCGATCAGCTTCGCACTCTCCCTATTCGCCGCATCATGCTTCCTGATACGCTTGGAGTGCTTTCTCCCGAGCAAACCAAGACATTGTGCAGGCAGATGACCCAGAGATATCCCGATACTCATTTCGACTTTCATGCTCACAACGATTATGACCTTGCCGTAGCCAATGTGCTCGCAGCTGCCGAAGCCGGTTGCCAAGGCTGCCACTGCACCGTTAACGGACTTGGCGAGCGTGCAGGCAATGCCTCTCTGTCGAGTGTTGTAGCTGTGCTCCACGACTTGCTCAAGATTCAAACCAACGTCAACGAGAAGAGCATCAACTACATCAGCCGCATGGTCGAGAGCTATTCGGGCATAGGCACGGCAGCCAATACGCCTATCGTGGGCGAGAATGTGTTCACCCAGACGGCAGGTGTCCATGCCGATGGCGACAAGAAGGGGCAGCTCTATGTCAATGCTCTGTTGCCCGAGCGTTTCGGACGCACTCGCGAGTATGCTCTTGGAAAGATGTCGGGCAAGGCCAATATCGAGCAGAATCTCGAAGTGCTTGGCATTCATCTGACCGAAGCAGATATGCGCAAGGTCACTAAGCGTGTCAACGAACTTGGCGACAAGAAGGAGATTGTCACCATCGACGATCTGCCTTACATTATCAGCGATGTGCTCCATCATGATACTCCATCCGACAGTATCAAGCTTGTCTCGTATATGGTGAGCACTGCCTATGGCCTCCATCCGCAAGCCGTTGTCAAGCTCAACATCAATGGCAATGAGTATGAAGAGAGTGCTACAGGCGATGGACAGTTCGATGCTTTTGTGCGTGCCGTTCGACATATCTATCGCAACTCTCTGCATCGCACCTTCCCATGGCTTGCCAACTATACCGTTACGATTCCGCCCGGAGGTCGTACCGACGCACTCGTGCAGACTTCCATCACGTGGGAACATGAAGGCAAGGTCTATCGCACCCGAGGTCTTGATGCCGATCAAACTGAAGCAGCCATCAAGGCGACTATCAAAATGCTCAATCTTATTGATGCCGACTAAAAAAATAACTCTCTGCCTGTAGCATTCAGACAGAGAGTTTTCTTTTGTATTCTAATAGAAAGAATTATTCAGCGATACAGATACATACACGATTCTCTTCGTTTACAGCGAATGGCTGTTCGGTGTCGCCCTTGTAGTCAGAAGAGATGCGGTCAGCGTCGATGTTGCACTTCTCCTGCAGGAACTGTGAAACGGCAGCAGCACGCTTCTCAGAGATGCGGGCGTTGATCTTTGCATTACCAGTCTTGACATCGGCATAACCTACGAGGGCAACCTTTGTCTCTGGGTGACCGTTGAGGTATGCAGCAATCTCCTGAATCTTGACAGCCTCCTCGTTCGAGATGTCAGCCTTGTTCTTCTCGAAGAAGATATTTCGGATCATTGGCTGTGGTTTTGGTGCAGGATGCTGGCCGTGATATTCGCATTCGTCGAGATACTTGCCACAAGTAGCGCACTTTGGATGCTGGCCGTGATATGGGCAGTCGTCGATAGTCTTGCCACAAGTGCCACACATTGCTACTGGAACTGGCTCTGGTTCTGGCTCGCGAACGGTCTTGGTATAGCCATTGCCAAACTTGTATGAAAGACCGGCAAGTGCATTGAAGTACCAGTCGGCATTGTCGGCATGTTTTGAGTTATAGTGATCAGACACGATATTGGCATTGAACTCGAGGTTGATGCTGACACGGTCGGTGCAACGGAGATCACCAATCAAACCCATGCGACCAACAGGCCTGAACTTGCTGCCATCCCAAAGATGGTCGAAGTTCTCCTTGATGCCGTTAAAGTTCATTGCTTCGAGGTCGTTTGCCTCGTCGTTGTTGAATGACAGGTTGCCAGCAATACCTACGAATGCGTTGAGGTTGAAACGATAGGCAGGTCTCCACTCACGGAAGAGATTTGTGATGTTGACGAGGTAGTCGGCATTGAGAGCAATGTAGTTGTACTTATAGTCATTGTATGGATTTGTCCATCCACCCTTGTTCTGCCAACCGCCAAGGCCGATACGCATTCCCTGAATAGGAGAGAACTGACGACCCCAGCTGATCTGAGCAGCAGGAGAAAGAAGGTCAGAAAAATCAATCTCGCCAACAGTATAGCCTACACCAGCCTGAATCTGCAAGTAGTTGTATGGCTTGAACTCATAGGTTGTGTCGCCATCAATGTAAGTCTGTGCAAACAAAGTGCTCATCGAGAGAGCGCATGCAATTGTTAGGAATAGCTTTTTCATAATACTTGGTATTTATTAGTTTGTTTCTTCTTTCCAAGAAAATTCGTTGCAAAGATTATCAAAAATAAGTTATTAAGCAAGTATTTGATATAAATGACTTGAAAAATTAGTCATTTTTTATACAATTATTACATTTTTGACTATTGTTAATGACAAAATTTGCTAAATTATTCATTTATAGAAAGAAATGGACTAACGGAGTCCGATTCCTTAAAATCGCATTGCTATCTCTCGAATACAGTGTCGGAGCAATCAGAACTCCACCCTATAGCCGATGTTAGGGAAGGTCAGGGCTGTGAACTGATCCACAATCTCGTTGGTCTTGAGGTCGATGGTGCGACCCTGGAAGGTCTTTATCTTCAGATATTCGAGTATGAAGTGGTGAGCCACATGCTGCTTGTTGATCGTATATTTGACGGTGAAGGCAAAGCCCACGTTCATGTTCTTCTGTTCGCTGAACGGATTGGCGGTGTCTTCAGGGACGGTCGTGCGCACTACGAGTAATCTTCAAAGTGTGAAGGTGTTAAGGCGCTGCGCTTGTTAAGGTGTTCAAGTTGAAAGGTCGTTTCGTGCACGTTGCCCCAAAATTCAGTTTGTAGGGTGTCAAAGTCGTTTTGGGTTTTTAGTTTGTCGTGATGACATTACTTGCGTTGCAATTCGACACCTACTGAGCAGATGCCGGATAGCACAGTGTCGGGGTAGATCATGATGTGGTGGATGCCAGTATCGGCAAAAGTCTGATAGAAATCGGGTACACTGAACTCCTCCTGCATGAGAGCTCCCCATGTGGCAGGTCTTGAGGGCTGGGGGCAGACAAGAACCTGACGCATATTGTCGAAACGGACATGCAGAGGGATGACTGAGTATTGGTAGTCGTCGGTATAGCGAATGTTGAGCATCATGCCATAATACTGATTCCTGAGTAGCTTGTCGTAATCGCCTTTGGTCGGCGAGTTGACCACATGGAACTCGAACAGCAAGGTGTCGGACGGCAGCCAGCCACACAATGGCACATCGGTGACATGGCTGAAAGCCACGTCATCGTCGGCACAGGCGACTGTCATGAACGAGAACAAGGCGAGCCACAGGGCAAGCTTATTGATCTTTGGCTTCTTGGTCGGCATTGTCGTTCCTTGGTGACTGATCATTGTTCTTGCGGTGATGGTTCTTGTTGTTGTGGTTATTGCGGTTGCGGTTCTTGTTGTGCTTCCTGCGACGGTCGAAACGTGTGAGGTCCTCGTCGCCCACGCCATCCGAAAACTCAGGTCTCATATCAACCTCTTCATCTTCGCCTTGTGCCAGACGCTCGGGCTTATGGCCATGCTTGTTCATGCCATAAACCTCGAAAGCGCGAGAAGCAGGGATAGTGACGAGATTGAACGGGCCGTCCTTGCTGGTCGAATAAGTCACTGTGCGAGCGAGGATATCCTGCTTGAAGAAGTAGTAGTCCTTGTCGAGTGTCTGCAAGACGATATCCTTGTTAGGAATATCCTTGATAGCCTCCATATAGCAATCCACCTCGTAATTGAGACAGCATTTGAGCTTGGCGCACTGTCCAGCGAGCTTCTGTGGATTTAGTGAGATGTCTTGGAAACGTGCAGCAGCCGTTCCGACGCTATTGAACTTGGTCATCCACTTGGCACAGCACAGCTCGCGTCCGCAAGGGCCTATGCCGCCGATGCGGCCAGCCTCCTGACGGACACCGATCTGCTTCATCTCTATACGGATATGGAAAGCCGCTGCAAGATCCTTGATGAGCTGGCGGAAATCGACACGGCCGTCGGCGATATAGTAGAAGATGGCCTTCTGACCGTCGCCCTGATACTCCACGTCGCCAATCTTCATCTCAAGGCCGAGGCCTTCGGCAATCTGGCGGCTTTGCAGCATCGTAGCCTGTTCCTTAGACTTTGCCTCGTAGTATTTCTCCATATCGGCAGAAGTGGCAAGGCGATAGACATGCTTGGTAGCAGTCGGGTCATCGAAGTGATAGTTGCACTTCTTCATCTGCATGTGGACGAGATAGCCTGTCAAGGTGACCTCGCCAATGTCGTGACCCGGATTACCCTCGACAGCCACCATGTCTCCCTTGTGCAAGTCGAGGTTTTGGTCGTTGAGGTAATATCCCTTACGAGTGTTCTTGAACTGCACCTCTACATAGTCACATTCGCCGACATTCTCGGGCACATCGCCAAGCCAGTCATAGACCATGAGTTTCTTGTTCTCACGGCAGTTGGAACAGAGGCTGCGCGGATTGTCGCCGTCGTGTTGATATGTAATATTCTGATTATCGGACATTGCGTGTTTACTTAGCGTAACTTACAGAACGAGTCTCACGGATCACGGTGATCTTGACCTGACCAGGATAAGTCATCTCGGTCTGGATCTTCTTGGCGATATCGGCCGAGAGCTGTTCGGTCTGAGCATCGTCGATCTTGTCGGCACCCACAATGACACGGAGTTCGCGTCCGGCCTGGATAGCATACGACTTGACAACGCCTGGATAGGTCTGAGCGAGGTTCTCAAGGTCTTTAAGGCGCTTGATGTAAGCCTCAACAATCTCGCGGCGGGCACCAGGGCGAGCACCCGAGATGGCATCACATATCTGGACAATAGGCGCGATGAGCGAAGTCATCTCGCACTCCTCGTGGTGGGCAGCAATAGCATTGCAGATATCGGCTTTTTCCTTATACTCCTCGGCTATCTTGGCACCGAGCAATGCGTGTGGGAGTTCTGGCTCATCGTCGGGCACCTTGCCGATGTCGTGGAGGAGACCAGCGCGGCGAGCCTTCTTGACATTGAGTCCGAGTTCGGCAGCCATGATGGCGCAGAGGTTGGCAGTCTCGCGGGCATGTTGCAGGAGGTTCTGTCCGTAAGACGAACGATACTTCATCTTGCCAATCATGCGGATAAGTTCGGGATGCAAGCCATGCACTCCCATGTCGATGGCCGTGCGCTTACCTGTCTCGATGATTTCCTCTTCGAGTTGTTTGCGCACCTTAGCCACCACCTCTTCGATACGAGCCGGATGGATGCGGCCATCGAGGACAAGCTGGTGGAGAGCCAGACGAGCGGTCTCGCGGCGTACAGGGTCGAAGCAAGAGAGCACGATGGCTTCGGGAGTATCGTCAACCACAATCTCGACACCCGTTGCAGCCTCGAGCGCACGGATGTTGCGACCCTCACGGCCGATGATACGACCCTTGACCTCGTCGCTGTCGATATGGAAGACAGTCACAGCATTCTCGACCGCAGTCTCGCTTGCCACACGCTGGATAGTCTTGATGACAATCGACTTTGCCTCCTTGTTGGCAGTCATCCTAGCCTCGTCCATGATTTCGTTGATGTAAGAAGCTGCCTCAGACTGTGCCTCATCCTTGAGGCTTTCGACGAGTTTCTTCTTAGCCTCGTCGGCCGAGAGACCTGCTATCTGTTCGAGCATCTGTCGGCCTTCCATTTTCTGCTGATCGACTTCCTTTCGGCGCTGATCGACCAGTTCGAGCTGCTTCTGCAGGTTCTGGCGCGTGTTGTCGTTGTCGCTTATACGGCGATCCAGTTCGCTCTGCTTCTGCTGGATCTGCTGTTGCTGCTGTTTGATTCGCTGTTCGTTGAGCTGAATCTTCTGATTGCGCTGATTAGCCTGACGGTCGAGGTCAGATTGCATACGGCTGATACGCTCCTTAGCCTCCAGAAGCTTCTGCTCCTTAAGCACGTCACCAGCTTTATTGGCTTCAGCGAGAGCATTCTTGTAGGTCTTGCCAAGAAACAAGTTCCAGACCACAAACACCACCGCTCCTCCTATAAGGATTCCGATGACTGCACCTATCAAAATATTTGTCATATTCGTAATAAATAATTTAAGATGTATATAGAAATAAGTCGTATCACTGTTTGTCGGTGTGATGCGGCACGTGGGATTGATGGCATTAAGGTATGGGGTATCAGTTACTCAAATAATCACGAATCTCGGAAGCGAGTTCCTTCAGACTGGCTTCTGCAGCCTCGGCGTTGCTGTCACGGTCCTGTCGCACGAAACGAGCAGCGATATCGAGAGAGGCAAAAGCCGCAAGATAATCTTTCGGAAGCCCCGAAGCCCTATATTTCTTGGCATAAGCCTGTATACGTCCATTCACCAAGCGGGCAGCTTCCCTAAAGATAGGCTCTTCATTCCGGTCAACGAAGAGAGGGTGTTTGTGGTCACCTATCTGTATAATTATTCTAACTTTATCGTCCATTCTGCATTAACTTAATGCATTCATCAATCTCGCGTACCAAAGCGAGATATCGGTCTTTGAGGGCAGAAACCTCGGCAGCCGAACCGCAGCCAGAAGCCATACCTGCCTGGAGACTCTGATATTTCGACGTAATCTCCTTGTTGCTTGCCTCAAGCTGCTCGATGCGGGAGTTCAGTCTTGCGATCTCCAGCTTCTGCTGCTCTACCTTATTCTCGGCAATCGAACAGCGTTCTCTAATGCAAGCGACCAACGAGCGCAAATCAGTCGTCAGCCTTCGGAAGTCAACACTCATTGGTTAAAATTACATCAAAACTGGCACAAAGATAATAAAAAGAAATAAAAGAACCCATAAAAATGCAAAAAAAACATCTTTATGGGACACTTGTTGCATAAATATTGCAAAAAACTGAGTCAATTCTATGACTAATTTGTCATAATAGCCGAATTTTCTTCATTTCGGATTCGGTCAACTCGAGTTCGTCGTACCATTGTTTGCCGAACCTTCGTATCAGAGCATCCTTCAAGCACTGGAAGACTTTCACGCCGAGTTTCTTTCCATGCTTCATGGCGCAGCCACACATCTTGTCTTGCCTGTCGTAGTTGACGGCTAAGTAGTCGCCCACCTGTTTAAGCCTGACAGGATAGAGATGGCACGAGATTGGCTTCATGAAAGGCTCCTTGCCGTCGCGGTACTGAGGCAAAGTAGTGAAGACTCCGTTGCGGAAAGCCTTCTCGATGGCACAAAGACACATGCCATCGTTGCCATAGGTGCAAAACACGCAGTCGCGGCCTTCGACCACCGACGTCACCCAGTCGCCCGAAGCATCCTTGAAATATGGACCTTGCTCTTTCAGCACTTGCTGTGCCCTAGGAGTCAAGTCGTCCCAGACGATATCGACGAGAGTCTCCATCGCCTTTAGTTCATCGGCATCGAGAGGTGCGCCACTCTCGCCTTCCGAATTACAGCAGTTGCCTTTGCAGGCAGAAAGATTGCAGCAGAAAGCTTCAGACAGCACGTCTTCGCTCACGAGGCAATCACCGATAGCGACCATTTGTTCAAAAAAAATAAAAAAGGTTTCTGTTTATTTCTCAATCTGCTTCACAGCCTTGACCACCTGAACAGTGATAGGCAGGATGATGACCTCGTAGAAAGTCTTGAGGACAATCTGGACAAGCATCATCTTGAGCAATTCGCGGACAGGCATAGTACCGCCAAAGGCTATAGGGAAGAAGATCAGCGAGTCGGCACCTTCGCCTGCGAGAGTCGAGGCAATGGCACGCACGCCAAACTTGCGTTCGCCATGCATATCGTGCATACGCTGCATCACCCATGCATTGATCATCGAACCCACGACAAATGCCGTGAGCGAAGCACAGGCAATGCGAGGAGCGAGTCCGAAGACAAAATTGAAAGCCTCAGCCCCTTCCCAGAAATCAGGAGCGGGAAGGATAGCAGCGATACCGCCGAGGGCGACAACAAAGAAGTTCATCGCGAAACCCGCCCAGATCACCCTGCGTGCAGCCGAAAAGCCATATACCTCGGTGGTGACATCTCCAATGATATAGGAAATAGGGAAACACAACAGGCCGGCAGTCGCGCTGAGAGGGCCAAGGGTTATCAACTTTGCCTCGAAGATATTTGAGGCAATAAGGCAAGTCACAAACACAATGGCCATCCACATGTAGGCCACAGACACTTTCTTTGCTTTCATATAATTCTTGTTTTTTACGTGGTTAATCCTGGAATACACGAGCAAGCCAGCGGACAGACATCCCGGTTTGCCATTAAATTTGCCGCAAAGTTAGCGTTTTTCTGTCAGAATACAAATTTTTTGCAATAAATTTTGCAAAAGAAATATTTTTTCGTACTTTCGCACCATTAATTCAGAATATGTCAAACAACAAGACAAAAACACATAAGGCACAAGGCAAGCAAAAAGCCAATGGTGGCGACAACATCGTCGTCCGCATATTGCGTTGGACCTATCAGTCGATACTGCTGGTCGCAACCGTGTTTCTGCTGCTGCTCTTGGTGGCATCGGCTTTCAGCGACCGCATCGACCCTTGTGACTTTCACTACATATCGTTTCTGGGCATTGGCTTCCATCTTATCCTGGCAGCAGTGCTGTGCTGGGTCCTGGTGCTCATTGTGCTCCGCAGGTGGGTTCTGACACTGCTCACCCTATGCGTGCTGATTCTGATCAACGAGCGGATAACGCGCTATTGCCCGCTGAACATACTGGGCAAGGACGCACAAACCTCCATTGCCGACACCAATGGCATCAAGCACGAGATAGGAAACATCGACACGCTCAGTATCCTGACCTACAACACCTGTGCCCTCGGACAGGTGCATCTGTCGAAGATCAAGGAGAAGATTCCGGTGCTCGACGTGATACGCAACAGCCATGCCGACATCGTCTGCATGCAGGAATATGCCTTTACCCTGTCTGAAAACGGGCATACCCAGGAACAGATTCGCAAGTCGCTCGCAGACCTCTATCCCTACTACGACTATATGCCCAACACAGGACGCAAGGCCATGGGCATCGCGCTCTACTCGAAATATCCCATCAAGCGAGCCCTTCGCATCGACAAGCGAAGCAAGGGTTATGTCTCGTCGATGTATTATGAGCTCATGGTCAAGGAACGTCGCATAGCGCTTGTCAACAACCATCTGAAATCGAACATGATAGAGAAACGCGACCGAATGCTGTATGGCGAAATGGTCGAACATTTTGAGCCCGACAGTATCGAACGCATACGCACAGGAATGTTGCGTAGCCTAGGCAAGGGCTACAAGGCTCGAGCCGCACAAGCCAAGATGATCAAGACATTCGTCAACGAACAGGTGGGCGACAGTGACATGCCCGTCATCATCTGCGGAGACTTCAACGACACACCAGTCTCGTATTGCTATCGCACCATGAGAGGAGACCTGCACGACGCTTGGCAAGATGCAGGACTCGGCACAGGCACAACCTACAACCAGCATCATCTCTGGTTCAGGATTGACTATGTCCTGCACTCGTCGCATTTCAAGACACTCTCGGCCAAGGTGCTCGATCAATACACCTACTCAGACCATTATCCGATGTTAACGAAAATACAGCTTTTGCCATGCAATTGATACCAGCGCAACTCGCAAGCAATGCCGTGCTGATAGCACTCATACTGCTCTATGCCATCATCGACATCCTGGCATGGAGTCGCAATGGCATCTTCGTGCAAGAGCTGAAAGCGCTCAAAGACACGAGCAACGAACGCACATTCAGTGAGGGCGAAAAGAGATTCAGCAGGCTCAATCCGTTTATCTTCATGCAGTATTACCTGTTCTTCGGGCTCAGCCTGTTAACCGTCATCTTTCCTGACGCAGGGCAGATGCTGCAGACCCTTCCTGCCATATCGGCCGACATTGCCTTGAAGCTCGCCTTCTGCATAGGGCTTCCCCTCTTCTGGTACCTGCTCCAGCGCTTCATGCACGTTTGGATAAACTTCATCTTCGGAGGGCACCCACATCTCATCATCCTCGTGCGCATCTACAAATCAACGCATCTGCTTGCAGGACTATTCACATGGGCGCTGTTCACAGCCGTTGTGACATGGCAATTATCGTCAACAACAACCGCTATTTTGCTCATTGGCATTTTCATTATCACCCAACTTGTTTTTATTTTTAGCGGAATTAAGATTTTTTTGCGAGACTTTGGTTCTTTGTGCCTGATAATTGTGTATCTTTGCGCACTCGAAATTGCCCCTTTGGCAGTAATCGCCATAAAAATGGGGTTAGGAAAGTAATAACATAAAGACTACGCAACATTGGAACTTAGGACAATTCTTGTGTCACAGCCTCGGCCAACGACCGAAAAATCTCCGTATTTCGATATCGAGAAAAAATTCGGCGTTGAGTTAACATTCAAGCCTTTTATCCGAGTGGAACGCCTATCGGTAAAAGAGTTCAGGGCTCAGAAGATATCAATTCAGGAATATACTGGCATTGTTTTCACTTCGCGCACATCGGTCGATAAATTCTTCAGTCTCTGTGAGGAACTCAGAGTAACCATCAAGGAAGACTTGCAATATTATTGCCTCACCGAGACTGTAGCACTCTACCTCCAGAAGTACATTAACTACCGCAAGCGCAAGGTACACTTCTCAAAGGTGGGCAAGCTCGACGACCTCGCAGTAGTCATGAAAAAGCATAATACAGCCAACATCCTGATGCCTGTAGCCGATGTCCACAAGGAAGACTTGACAATCTTCGCCAAGGCAAAGGTGAAGCTTACCACAGCGGTGATGTATCGCACCGTGAGTGCCGAGTTTACGCCAGAAGAGATAATGAGTTATGACATGCTGGTGTTCTTTACTCCAGCCGGCATCAACTCTCTTTTTGAAAACCACCCAGAATACAAACAGGGAGACCAGAAGATTGGTGTGTTCGGCCCTGCCACGGCCAAGGCTGCCGAAGACCGAGGTCTCGATATAGTCTGCAAGGCTCCATCGATAGAATTCCCTTCGATGGTAAGCGCACTCGACGAATATCTCACAAAAATCAAAAACTGACTCCCGCTCAAAATAACCGTATTATCACATGCCAAAAACCTTCTCGCTTTGTAAGGATGAGCGTCTTTATCTGCGCGAGGCTATTAGCGAACTCTTCGCTAAGGGCAGTCGTATTACGGTGTTTCCCTACACTGCAATCTATCATGTGCTGCCCGAGGACGACCCTCAGGTGGCACGTGTTGCTATTATGACCATAGCCCCGAAGAAGAAGTTCAGACATGCCGTTGACCGTAACCATGTCAAACGTCTTACCCGCGAGGCTTACCGCATCAACAAGCTGCCACTCATCGAGGCTTTCACCAATGCACGAAAGAAGCTACAGGTTGCATTCATATACAACAGCAACGAGCAGATCACCTTCCAAGAGACAGAATTGAAGATCAAAAAGTGCATACAGCTAATCATGAAAAAATGCTTATGATAAAAAAACTCCTCGTGTGGCCCATACGCTTCTATCAACGCTACATCTCGACGCTCACTCCTCCTGCCTGCCGATTCACACCCACGTGTTCGCAGTATGCAATCGAAGCTATAGAGAAATATGGTCCAATGAAGGGACTCTGGCTTGCCATACGGCGCATCAGCAGGTGTCATCCCTGGGGAGGCAGCGGATATGACCCCGTTCCATAACTCTTGAAAACCAATACACACATTAATAAAATAATAATTTTATTTCATGAAAAAACTATTCTCTTCAATCATCTTTGCAGCAATGGCTCTTACGGCTGCTGCACAGAGTAAGGAAACACTGCTTCTCGAGAACTGGCGCTTTCAGTTAGGTGCCGTCAGCGGAGCAGAGTCTGCTACATTTGACGATTCGAAGTGGCAGAATGTCACAGTGCCTCACGACTGGGCTATTGCTGGACCATTCGACAAGGAAATAGACAAGCAGGTGGTGGCCATCGTGCAGAACGGTGAACAGGAAGCCACCGAGAAGACTGGCCGTTCGGGCAGTCTCCCATGGATTGGCGAGGGCTGGTATCGCACTACGATCAGCATACCAGAAGGCTATCGCCATGCCGAACTCATTTTTGATGGAGCCATGGCAGAACCCCACGTATGGGTCAATGGCAAGGATGTGGGCTACTGGGCTTACGGCTACAATACCTTCAGCCTCGACATCACCGATGCCATCGAAGGCGGCAAGGCAGGCACTTATCCCGTGGCTGTACACCTACAGAATATTGAAGAGTCGAGCCGATGGTATCCAGGAGCTGGCATCTACCGCCCAGTGCGTCTTGTGCTCCACAAAGAGAACTACCTCAAGACATGGGGAACATTTGCACGCACCACTGCCATCTTGGGCATCGCTGCCGATGCCAAGACCGCAGAGGAAGCACGTGTCTATGTCACAAGCGAGGCTATGATAGGCTCAAACAACGATGGAAAGTTCTCCATCTCACAGACACTCAAGGATGCAGAAGGCAAGACCGTCGCAGAGTCGTCGGCAACACTCAACAACTCAAACTCATCAGACAATGTGCTGCTGGTCAAGAACGCCCGACTGTGGAGTCCTGAGCAGCCAGCGCTCTATACACTCGTCACCGAGCTTTGTCGTGAAGGCAAGCTCTGGGATCGCCTTGAGACCAAGATAGGCATACGCGAGATTTCATATACAGCCGAAGGCTTCAAGCTCAACGGACAGATACGCAAGTTCAAAGGTGTGTGTCTGCACCATGACCTTGGTCCTCTCGGTGCGGCATTCAACAAAGCAGCCTTCCGCCGTCAGATCAATCTGCTCAAGGATATGGGCTGTGATGCAATACGCACTGCCCACAACACGCCTTGCCCTTGGCAGATGGACATTTGCGACGAGATGGGCATGATGGTGATGGCAGAATCGTTCGATATGTGGATTTATCCTAAGTGCAAGAACGGCTATTCTCGATTCTTCGAACAAGTCGATACCGAACATGTCAACAGTGACGGCAAGGCTTGGTGGGAGCGCGACATCACCAACCTCGTGCTGCTCAACCGCAATCATGCGTCGAACATCATGTACTCGATAGGCAACGAGATTCCAGAACAGGGCAATACTGACGGACTGAAATACACCAAGCTGATGAAAGAGCTCGTTCATCGTCTTGATGGCACACGTCCTGTGACCCAGGGTCTGGATCAGGGCGAGGCTCCAATGAAAAGCGGTGTTTGGCAGGCAAGCGACGTTCCAGGCTTCAACTATCGCCTGCACGTCTATCAAAAGGGCATTGCCAATGCGCCACAAGGCTTCGTGCTCGGCTCGGAGACAGCATCGACCATCTCTTCGCGCGGCGTATATAAATTCCCTGTCGAAGAAGTGCATGGCGTGGCATACGACGACGGACAGATATCGAGCTATGACCTTGAGTCGTGCATCTGGAGCAATCTGCCCGATGATGACTGGATGTGGCAAGACAAGATGCCTTGGGTAATTGGCGAATTCGTGTGGACAGGCTTCGACTACCTCGGCGAGCCAACGCCTTACGATGAGTATTGGCCTTCGCGCAGTTCATATTTTGGCATTTTCGACCTTGCAGGTCTGCCCAAAGACCGAGTCTATCTATATCGCACACACTGGAACACGACTGACAAGACACTGCATGTGCTGCCACACTGGACTTGGAAGGGACGCGAGGGTGAGATCACACCTGTGTTCTGCTATACCAGCTATCCAGAGGCCGAGCTCTTTGTCAACGGCAAAAGCCAGGGTCGCCTGAAGCATCTCGACGTGAGCATGGAGGATTATCTTGCTAACCGCATCGAAGAACCGATGCCTTGGGGTGGAACATCATGGTTTGGCGATCCGGCTGCTCCACGTGGCAAGAACCGACTCGACCGCTACCGTCTCCGCTGGAACGACGTGGTGTATGAGCCAGGCGAGATCAAGGTAGTGGCTTATGACGAGAATGGCAACGTGGCCGACACCAAAGTAATTCGCACCGCAGGCAAGCCTCATCACATCGAACTCATTGCCGACCGCTCGCAGCTCAACACTACAGCAGTCAATGCAGAAGGCAAAGCAATCGACACACCAGACCTTGCCTTTGTCACAGTGCGTATTGTAGATAAAGACGGCAACCTCTGTCCTGATGCCGACAATCAGCTCAGATTCAGCGTGAAGGGTGTAGCAAAGTTCAATTCATGCTGCAATGGCGATGCCACATCGACCGAAGTATTTGTCAAACCAACCATGAAAGCCTTCCATGGCGAACTCGTGGTGGTGGTAGAAGCAGGCAAGTTGGCAGGTAATGCCACTCTCACAGTCACAGGTCAAGGAGTAAAGAGCGCAAAGACCATCATCAATGTGGCAAACAAGTAACACGAGCACAGGGACTCGAACGTAAGAAATCACAAATATGGAGCATTTGGAATTAGCCCTCATAGATGAACAAGTGGATGTAATACAAGGCAAAGGAAAGAACATCATCCCGCCACCAGAGAAAGAACCTCTCTGGAAAAGATATATCGCGAAGTTCAATGACCCACTGGTCATGATACTCGGAGTAGCACTCCTGCTATCATGCGCGTTGGTGTGCTATGAGATAGGATGGACCAATGGCAGTATGAAGCTCATCATTGAGCCAGTGGGAATCCTGGCGGCAATGCTCCTTTCGACAGGCATAGGCTTCTTTGTAGAGCTGAAAGCCGAAAAGGAATTTGAAGTGCTCAATACCGTCAACGACGAAGAACCCATCAAGGTGTTCCGCAAGCAGAAGACCAACAGCGGCAGGTATGTCACACGCCTAGTGTCGGTACCCAAGAAAGACATCTGCATAGGCGATGTAGTGCGCATCGAAGCAGGCGATGCCGTACCTGCCGATGGTGAGCTGATCGAATCCAACCAGCTGCTCGTTGACGAAAGTGCATTCACCGGAGAGTCTTTTGCTTCGAAAAATGCCGAATCATCGGCCGACAAAAACGATAACGAAGGTGCGGCTTATGCCAAGAACATGCTTCTGAGAGGTTCGACAGTGATTGAAGGCAACGGCATTTATATTGTCAAGGCTGTAGGCTTAGCCACAGAAGAAGGAAAGGGTGCAATAAGCACACAGAAGGGAAAGGAAGTGCGCACACCACTGAACCGACAACTTGACGGTCTCGGCAAATGGATCTCGTTCATGAGTATGGGTCTTGGAGTGCTGATTCTAATTGCCCGTGTGATTTATTATTTCTATGTAGCCGACTACGACGAGTCGCTCTTGTCGCACGACACCGTCAATAACATTGCCTATGTACTTGAAAGCGTTATGATTGCCGTGACGCTGGTAGTAGCATCCGTACCAGAAGGCTTGCCGATGAGCATCACCATGAGCCTTGCGTTGAGTATGCGCCGTATGCTCCAGGAAAACAACCTTGTGAGACGTCTTCATGCCTGCGAAACGATGGGAGCAGCAACAGTGATCTGCACCGACAAGACGGGCACGCTGACCCAAAACAAGATGACGGTCATCGACCAATTGATTCCTGAAGAGGCTGTCGAGACTGTCAAGCTCATTGTTGCGGTCAATGCCACTGCGACACTCAGCGCCGACGAGTCTGGTCGCGTCTCTGCACTTGGCAATCCAACCGAAGGTGCCTTGCTGCGTTGGCTCGAACAAACTGAACCCGGCAAGGATGGGGCTTTCAGATACCAGATAATCAGAGAAAGGACAAACATCATTGAACAAGAGCCATTCTCGACCGAGACGAAGTTCATGGCAACAGAGATTGCTGACGGAAACGGCAAGATACGACTGGTAAAGGGCGCACCGGAAGTAGTGATGGCACAATGCAAGACCTTTGCCACAGGACTCACTAAAGAACTGATAGAGAAGACTCTTGCTGACTATATGAGCAAGGCTCGACGAACACTCGCTTTCGCTGCGGATAGTGTGTTCCTCGGCATAGTAGGCATTGCCGACCCAATACGCGACGATGTTGCCGAAGCTATCAAGACGTGCAAGGATGGTGCTCACGTGAAGGTGATCATCGTGACAGGCGATAATCCTGGAACGGCACGCGAGATTGGCCGACAGATAGGAGTCTTAGACGAAAACACAGAGACAAGAGACAATGAGATTCTCACTGGCCGCGATTTTGCAGCAATGAGCGACAGCGAGCTCCTGACTCTGCTGAAAAACTATACGATAAAGATCATTGCGCGTGCCAAACCCGATGACAAGGCAAGACTTGTCAAGCTCTTGCAACGCAATCACGAGATAGTGGCTGTGACTGGCGACGGCACCAACGACGCACCAGCATTGAGCAAGGCACATGTGGGATTGTCGATGGGCGATGGCACTGCCCGCGCCAAGGAAGCCAGCGACATCACCATCATCGACAATTCGTTTGCATCGATCAACAAAGCCATTCTCTGGGGTCGTTCGATTTACAAGAACATCCGTAGGTTCATTGTCTTCCAGACAATAGTAAACGTAAGTGCGTGTCTGATAGTGCTCTTTGGCGCATTTGTCGGACTTGACTCTCC
>JAEDEY010000071.1 GCA_016293065.1 Bacteroidales bacterium | reverse complement strand
GTTTAGTTGCAAGTGTTTCTTGTTATTGATGGTTGGTACGCATATCTAATTACAATTAAAGAAAGCAGATACTCCAATACTTGTTACAGAATTAGGAATAGTGACTGAGGTGAGGCCACTGCATCCCCAAAAAGCATTTTTTCCAATACTTGTCACAGAATTCGGGATTGTGACTGACGTCAAGCCTCTGCAAAATTTGAAAGCATCTCCAATACTTGTGACTGTATATTCCTCATCGTTTACTTTTATTGAAGATGGTATAGTAATGCTTCCGGAATACTGTTCATCCCCTTCTGTCACTTCCGCAACATTGCCTTCTGAAACTAAGTTATAGTATATTCCATCCACCTCAACATCGTAGGCGGATGCAGAGATTGAGAAGATAATGCTGAGGATGAGCGTTGTCATTAATGCAGTAAATCTTTTATTCATAATCTTTTTCCCGACACATATTGCAGCCACGAGGTCGGGCGTTGGCAATGGTTAATACTTCCTTAAGTCCCAAAGGGCGTAATACCCTTGGTGCAAGTTTAACACATTTTTGACACAAATGCAAATATTTCTTTCAAAAACGTTACAAAAGTAGTTTATAATACAGAACATCACAAAAACACAGACATTTCAGTTAAATTCTTGCATTTCTAAAACCAGAGAATCTTTGCATCAGGAAATAGAGGAAGTTGTCAAAGTTGTCAAACTCAAAAACAAAAAAGCCGCTGCGAAGAAACACGCAACGGCTATAATGAGGGATTTTGGGGAATGTATCAATCTACTGGAGAGAACTCGTCCTTGCCAACACCGCAGAGTGGGCATACGAAATCTTCAGGAAGATCCTCGAAAGCAACACCAGGTTCGATACCAGCATCTGGGTCGCCTACTTCAGGATCATACTCCCAGCCACATACGTCACAAACGTACTTTTTCATAAATACAAAAATTTAGTTATTTGAGATTAATAGTTGTCGGAAACCAATTCGAAATAAGACTGAGGATGAGCGCAGGTTGGGCATAGCTCAGGAGCCTCGGTGCCCACTACGATATGACCGCAATTGCGGCATTCCCACACCTTTACTTCGCTCTTCTTGAATACTTCCTGTGCCTCGACGTTGCGGAGCAAAGCGCGATAACGCTCCTCATGACGCTTCTCGATAGCAGCTACGAGACGGAACTTAGCTGCAAGCTCTGTGAAGCCTTCTTCTTCTGCAGTCTTTGCGAAGCCCGCATACATATCAGTCCACTCATAGTTTTCACCTTCAGCAGCAGCAACAAGGTTCTCTGCAGTTGTGCCGATACCCTCGAGCTCCTTGAACCAAAGCTTGGCATGCTCCTTCTCGTTGTCGGCAGTGTGCTGGAAGATGGCAGCAATCTGCTCAAAACCATCCTTCTTGGCACGAGAAGCGAAATAAGTATATTTGTTGCGAGCCTGCGACTCACCTGCGAATGCAGCCTCAAGGTTTTTCTCTGTCTGTGTTCCAGAATACTTGTTTGCCATAATAAAGTTGTTTAATTGTTAGTGAAAAATTTTATAATTTGTCTGCGCAAAGATATGAAGTTTCATCTTTTCTTACAAGAAAAATACGGTACAAATACAGTTTATTTCGGCAAAATTAACAGAAAACCGCTCTTAATTGAACAAAATTGCGATAAAATACATACTTTTGCCACAGGAAATGGAGCGAAAGACCACATATCCTCGCAACCACATAACCACATAAACAGAATATGCAACCACGCGATCGTCGTATCTACAGAATCACACTGGCAGGGAGCATCGTCAACGTCGTGCTCTTGGTGTTTAAGTTTGCAGCAGGCATCTTGGGACATTCGGCTGCCATGATAGCCGATGCCATCCATTCGCTGAGCGACTTCCTCACCGACATCATAGTCATTGTCTTTGTGAGGCTGAGCAGCAAGCCAGCCGACCATGACCATGACTACGGACATGGCAAATACGAGACACTTGCCACGTCGGTCATTGGCCTGGCATTGGCTGTGGTGGCTGTCTTGATCGGATGGGATGGAATAGAAAAGATTGCCGATGCATTGCAGGGCAACAGGCTCGAATCGCCCGGTATCATTGCTCTGTGGGCTGCACTGCTCAGCATCACACTCAAGGAATGGATATTCCGTGCAACACGCAAGGTGGCAGACGAGGTGAAGTCGAAGGCTCTCGAAGCCAACGCATGGCATCACCGAAGCGACGCACTCTCGTCGGTGGGAACAGCCATCGGCATCGGAGGAGCAGTGATGCTGGGCGATGGCTGGGCGATACTCGACCCTATCGCCGCTATAGTGGTGTGTGTGCTGATCATCGTCACGGCATTCAGGATTATACGCCAGGCATCGGGAGAACTGCTCGAAGAAAGCCTGCCGAAAGAAACTGAAGACAGAATAGAACAGATAGTGTATCAAGACACGCTGGTGAGCGACATACATAAGCTGCATACACGACGCATCGGCAACATCATAGCCATAGAAATGCACCTGCGAATGCCCGCCGGCATCACGCTCGCCGAGTCACACGTTCATGCCACTGCCATCGAACAGTCGCTCAAGACGGAATTTGGCAAAGGAACACACATAATGCTGCATATCGAACCGACAAAATAAGCACGAGCAATTGTAAAGTTCGGTCAATAGTATGTTTTCTAAAAGGCTAAAATAATTTACCAAAAGTCATGTAATAGGGTATTATGGAATAGAAATCTTTGACAATTTTGGTAAATTTGATTATTTTTGCAGTCGATTTTTGAAAAATATTTATAAAGAGACTATAAAAATAATGTATTGATGAAAAAACTACTATTCACTCTACCTCTGCTTGCACTCAGCTTTCAGGTGATGGCTCAGAAGACACTTTCGCTGAAGGAGTGCCTGCAGATAGGAATCGAGAACAACCTTTCGCTCCGCTCGTCACAGAATGAGATCAGGAAAGCAAAGGAGAGCATCAGCGAGAATCGTGCCAAGCTGTTGCCTCAGATCAACCTCGTGGGCAGCTTCAACGACAATTTTGACCCTCCGGTATCGGTGACCGACGGCCGCGCATACGGCAAGCAGTACAACGTGACACAGACTCTGCAGTTCAATGCCGCCGGCGGACTCCAGCTACAGATGCCACTCTACAGCCAGATGGCTTATACTGCTGTCGAACTGTCGCGCACCGTGGCTCGCCTGAACGAGCTGTCGTATGAAAAGGCTCGCGAAGACCTCATCATTCAGATTGCCAACATCTACTATCTGATCCAGAACACCAAGGAGCAGATTGGCATCATCAACGACAACATCAAGCGATTTGAGGAACTAAAGGACATCGCTCAGGCATTCCACGACAATCAGATGGCTCTTCAGGTAGATCTGCACCGTATCAACGTGCGCATCGAAAGCACCCAGATCCAATCGACCAACGCTCAGGCTATGCTATCAAAACAGTATAACATGCTGAAGTATATACTCGACTATCCAGCCGAAGAAGAGATAGAGGTGACAGCCAAGAGCGTAGATGAAGTGGAAACCGCCGATATGTCGGGACTGAACGAGAACATGTATGAGCTGCAACTCATGCAACAGCAGGTGACACTTGCCGACCAGCAGACAAGACTCGCCAAGCAAGGCTACCTGCCTACCTTGGCTCTCACGGGCAACGTGATGTACACGGCGTATTCGGATAAGTTCAAGAACTGGTTCCACGACACAGAGGCTAACCATTGGTACAACTCAAACGGTATAGGCATATCATTGCGAGTGCCTGTGTTCGACGGCTTCGAGAAACGCTCGAAGGTGCGCAAGGCAAAGATTGATGCCGAGACAGCCCGCTTGGGATTCGAGAACACGCTGAAGGGTATGCAGATGCAATATGCCAACGCTGTGAAGGACCTCACCAACAACCAGCGCAACTATTACCGCCAGCGCGACAACTACAAGCTTGCCGAGAGCATCTACGACGTGACCTACAACAGATACAAGGAAGGCATCGTATCGATGGTTGAGGTATTGACCGACCAGATGAGCATGAGCGAAGCACAGAACTCGTATCTCACTTCACATTATGAATACATGGTGTCGAACCTGCAGATCCTGAAATATACCGGGAAGCTGGAGACACTCTTATATTAATATAGAAGATAAAGAAGACAAACAATACAAAATACAGAAACAACATGTCACAGGAAAACAATAAAGAGGGAATCGTCCTCGAAAAGAAAACCAAGAGAATCAACAAGCAGAGAGTGCGTCAATGGGTAGTGAGCATCGTGGGTATCGGACTCGTGCTCTATGGCGTGCTGAAGATGATAATGATGCTCATCGACTATCGCAGCAACGAATCGAGCAACGATGCACAGATCGAGCAATATATCTCGCCTGTCAACCTCCGCGCATCGGGCTATATCAAGAAGATCTACTTCACCGAACACCAGGACATCAAGAAGGGCGATACGCTGCTTGTGCTTGACGACCGCGAATACCGTATCCGCGTGATGGAAGCTGAGGCTGCACTCAAGGATGCATTGGCAGGTGCAGAAGTGCTCGACGCAACAATGAGCACTACTCAGACCTCTGCATCGGTATATGACGCAAGCATTTCAGAGATCGAGATTCGCCTGGAGAAACTGCAGAAGGACGTGGCTCGCTACCGCAATCTTGTGGAGCGCAATGCCGCTACTCCAATCCAGCTCGAACAGTATGAGACAGAATATGCTGCTACCCAGCGTAAGCTCGATGCCGTGAAAAAGCAGAAGAAAGCGGCACTGTCGGGCGTGCATGAGGTGAAGACACGCAAGGCCAACACGGAGGCAGCCATCGAACGCATGACAGCAGCATTGGAGATGGCAAAGCTCAACCTCTCGTACTGCGTAGTGACAGCACCATGCGACGGCAAGCTCGGCCGACGTGCCCTCGAAGAGGGTCAGCTGGTCAATGCAGGCCAGACCATCACCTACATCATGCCAAACACCCAGAAGTGGGTGATTGCCAACTACAAGGAGACTCAGATCGAGAATATCCATATCGGACAGAAGGTACGAATGACTGTCGATGCCATCAGCGACCGTGAGTTTGTGGGCGAAGTGACGGCCATCTCAGGTGCCACAGGAGCCAAGTATTCGCTCGTGCCAACCGACAACTCGGCAGGTAATTTCGTGAAGATCCAGCAGCGCGTGCCGGTGCGCATCGACTTTGTCGATCTGAGCAAGGAAGACAACGACCGTCTGGCTGCAGGTATGATGGTAATAGTAAAGGCTGAGCTGTAAGGCTCGTCGGGCAAGAAAAATAATTAGATGAAAGTATTACCAAAGAATTTTCCGTTCTACGACTGGGTGCCCAAACCCCTGGGTATCGTGTTCCTCTTGCTGCTCTTCATCCCTATCATGACCGTGAGTGGTGTCTATTCGGCCAACTCGGCTGAGACGATAGGTGGATTGGGCATACAATCGGAACACATCACCTTCGTGGGCTTTGCCACATCGGTGGGCATGGCGGCTTTCTCGCCGTTCTTCTATCAGCTGGTATGTATCCGCCGACAGAAGCTCATGCTCATCATTGGCTTCTGCATCTTGATGGTGTTGAGTCTCTTCTGTGCCTATACCGACAGCATCTACCTCCTTGCCTTTTGTAGCCTTGTCATGGGATTCGTGCGTCAGGCTTTGCTGATGTGCAATCTCTTCACCCTCATCAAATATGCCTTCGGTATCGAGGCAACCATCAACCTTACTCCTGGCAACGAGCCAAAGGATGAAGAGGGCTGGGACAAGCTCGACAGGGAGAAAACTGCAAGTCAGCCACTGATCTATTTCATCTTTATGATTATAGGTCAGCTTGGCACATGGATTACAGCTTGGTTTGCCTATAATTATGAGTGGCAATATGTTTATTATGCCATGTTCCTCGGCATGGGTCTGGCAGTTCTCATCTGCCTCGTCACCATGCCTTACAACCCATATCCCGACGGCAAGATACCTATCACATGGTCGAAATTCGGTAATGTGACGGTCTTCTCGCTGATGTGCCTGTCGTTCATCTATATCATGGTCTATGGCAAGGTGCTCGACTGGTATGACTCGACCAATATCCAATGGGCGACGATGATATGCATCACCTGCGTCGGACTCTTCATCTGGCAGGAAAACACCCGCGAAAATCCGTATTTCATCCTTCGAGTGTTCCGACTGAAGAGCGTCCAGGGTGCTATCCTCCTGTTCTTCGGACTGATGGTGCTCAATTCGAGTCAGATGTTTGTCAATATCTTCTGCTCGATAGGCATGAAGATGGATAACCTGCAGGTCAACGAACTGGGCAACTGGGTGCTTGTGGGATATTTCATCGGACTGGTCACGGCTATCTTCTTCAGCAAGACAGGCTGGCACTTCAAGTATATCTTTGCGTTGGGATTCCTGCTCCTCGGCACCTATGCCCTATTCATGTATTTCGAGGTTCAGACCGAGGGACTGCTCTCGCGCATGAAGTGGCCTATCATCATACGCGGTGCTGGCATGATGATGCTCTATGCCGTGATTGCCGTTTATGCCAACCAGCGAATGGCACTCAGATATATGTCAACATGGGTGTGCGTGATGCTCACGGTGCGTATGATCATCGCTCCTGGCATTGGTGCGGCAATATACTCGAATGTATTGCAGGAACGCCAGCAGCACTACATCACACGCTTTGCACAGGAATATGACCGCACCGATTATGTCACCACCCAGCAGTACCAGCAAACTATCATGGGCATGAAGATGCAGGGAAAGAGCGAGACCGAGGCTGAAAACATGGCTGCAATGTCGGTCAAGGGCAAGGTCCAGGTTCAGGCAACGCTCACTGCCGTCAAGGAAATGGCAGGATGGACATTCTATGCCAGCGTGATATGTGCGGGTCTTGTATTGGCAGTGCCTTGGACAAAACGAAAGCTGAAACCAGAGGTTGCTGAGCCGGCAAAGGCTTGACAGGGATGTAATCAAACAATTTTTATAAGTGAAGATAAAAACCAAGCCCTTCGAAGAGTATGCTTCGAAGGGCTTGGTTTATGATGTGAAAGATAGTCAGATCAGCGAATGAAGACTTTCTTTGTCTTGCCATCTTTGCTGCGGATTATCATAAGGCCTTGCTGTGGGCTATTGACTTGTTGACCACCAATAGTGAACATCTCGATATCGTCGCGGCTGCTGTCGAATATCACTGAGTCGATACCCTGGACAGGACCTACACCATCGTTGCTCACAAAGACCTTGTCGATGTAGATGGCGTTGTTTTCACCACCGAGAGTCCAGAATCCGGCTATATAGACATGCGAAGGATCAAACGCTGAGCCGTCTTCGTTCTTCTGTCCGTGGAGAGGCACAGCAATGAGCGACTGGCCTCCGCATAGAGTCGAGTAAGGGCTGCTCCAATAGTTATTTTGGCCGAAGAGGCGGAACGATGCGCTCCACTGACCAGAGTCGGGAGCAGGCTGCTTGAGCTGCACAACGACATACTGATAAGGACTGAGGTCGAGTGCTTTCTCGTATTGCCAGCCACCAAAGCCGTACTGACCAGTCACGAGCTTGCCTGTCTCAGGGTCGAACGAACCAGTCTCCCAGATAGAAGGATTAAAGTCTAATGCCGTGAGTGGGAACATCTCGCTGTCACCCTCCTCATTGTTCCACACGCGAGCCTGATGAACGCTGCTGGCATACTGAGGATACCACTTGAAGCAAGCACCCGAACAAGCCTCGTAGGCATTGTTGCTGAGTTTGTTTGAGAAAGCAGGAACGAGTGTGCCCGTCTGCAGATACTTATCAATGTCAATATAGTCATGCGTATGGGTGAGCGTCCAGCCAAGGTTTCCGAAGTAGTCGATGATGGCCTTGAAGCCCTTGCCGAACTTCGAAGTAGAGCCTGTAGCCCAAGTGCCACAGTTTGGCTTGACCCACTCTCCCACTTCGTTCTGGTGAGGAGTGCCGTTTGGATCCTCCGGACTCCAATCGACCTCGGTGATCATGACAGGCGAAGTCTTGACAACTGGCACGCTGCTGAGGAACGAACGGATCGACGCGATGGTGTCGGTCTTGGTGTCGGAGGTATTGTACCAGCCCGGATAGAAGTGCACGGCATAGCCAATCTGAGGAGCATCGGCCGACATAGGGTCGGTGATTGGGTATTCGGCGTATGGACGATAGTTCTGCTGCCATGTTGCACCAGGTATCCAGATGATGCCATCGAAGCCATTGGCTCGTATCTTATCGACAATGGGCTGGAAGTAATCGTGGAGGGCACTGTTGCTCTCTTTGCCATCGGCACCGAGCACACTGATAGGCTCGTTGGCAAGCTCGATGCTGAGCCAAGCTGAATTGGCCTTGACATAGGCATTGCTCGTCACTTTGTCCCACACGCTGAGCAGATACTTCTGATAGTAGTCGCCCACCTTGATGTTGCGAGGGCAGACTCCTGGAGGTCGCATTATGACATACAATCCATGTGCCTTGGCCTTGTCGGCAATCTTGAGATAGAGCTTGTCGAGATAGTTGACAAGTCGCGTCTCCGAGAAGTGCTGAATATTAGCCTCGCCACTTACTTCGTTGCCGTTAGGGTCGATGGTCTTGTCGCCCGATGTCTTGAAGCCCTGGGCAGAGACATTAGGGTCGTCGGTCCAGCATGGGTCGAGATGGAGGCGGAAGACATTGCACCACGAACCTTGTTTGGTGTCGGTCACTGCTGTAAACAACTTGTCGAAGTAATTGATACATTTGTCTATGTATTTATCGCCGTCCTGATAGACGTTAATCCAATGACCATCGGTAAAACGATAGCCAGAGAAATAAGGACTCGGTGTATCCATGACACCATGAAGCATGACTTGATTGCCTTCAGGATCTACAAGATAGTTGTTTTCGACCGTAAGACGTGAGGTTTCTCCCCATTTATGAATCTGTGCTTGGGAAGAAAAGAAAAAAGATAAACAAATAAGAAGTAAATAATGTTTCATATAAAAACAGTTTGTTGAATTGCGAGTGTGAGGAAAAGAGATTCTTAAATATTCGTTTCCACTCTCGTTCAAGTAAACTCGTACTTGAACAAGAGAAGAAAACAAATAATTATAATGGTAATAAAAATGTGAAATGATTATCAACAAACAAAATTTCCATCTTTCTAATCCCAAATTAAGAAATTCAAAAAAGGTAATGTAACAAATTTTCTGATGCAAAGATACTGCATTATCCAATACTTTCAAATATGTTACATAGTAAAATGAAAGTATATGTAACAAAAACGAAAGTATTTGTGGTTACATAAACGAAAGCATAAAGAAATATTTACATAAATGTAGTGCTTACAGTAACTAATTACAGGAAATAGAAATGGCATCAACAAAATGACTGTTGATGCCAAAAAGTAAAAAGTAGTATTGACGAGTAAATTTTACCTTATTTCCGTTGTTTGATCGGATAACCTGCCACCTCGGCAATCTTGAGAGGTATCGAAGCATTGTCGTTGTAACCCGAGAATTTCTCGGCTCCCACTCCTACTGCGAATACAGGCACAAGTCCTGCGGTATGGGAAGTAGTGGTCCAACCGACAGCAGCTTTAGAGTTGAGAAGACGAACGGCGGTTCCTGTCATTGGTTCATTCTCGTAATAGAGATTCTTTTCGTTAGCCATCTTTCCGACAAACGAACGCTTATAGACATCCTTGAGCATCATATCTTCTTGTTGGTCGATCTCAACTGCATCATAGAAACCGAAGTTCTCAGTCAGGAGAGCCTTTACCTGTTCCCAAGTCACCTTGTTGTGAGTCTCGCTACGCAAAGCCTGGAGCTTTCGGGTAAATGCTGCATCGCTGCACTTTTGGTTGGCAAGTAACTTGAGGCTGAGTGAGTAGTGTCCTCGCTGGTTGCCTACGGTAAGTCCACCTGTTTCATGATCGGCTGTGATGACGATGAGTGTCTCGTCGGGATGCTGCAGATAGAAGTCGTAACAAAGCTTGACAGCACTGTCGGCAGCAGCCACCTCAGCGAATGCCGTTGCTCCATCGTTTGGATGGCACGAATAGTCAATCTTTCCTCCTATTTCGTTCATCAGGAAGAAACCATTCCGGTCTTTATCCTTAGAATAGAGGAAATCAATCTGAGCCTTGACAACATCGACAATAGTAACCTGATCTTCGCGGTGGTCGATCCAATAAGGCAAATTCTGTGGTTCAATATCACTATCGGCCTGCAGCTGGAAGAAAATCAGCTTTTCGGCATCAGCCTTCTTTGATGCATAATCTTCCCAGCCGCGTGCTATTGTATATCCAGAGTCGGCTACTACCTCATGCAGAGGAGTGCGGTCTGAATTAAGCCCACGAGCGACAGTGAAATCTGAACCTCCAAAGAAATCGTATCCCGATGCTGCCAAATCCAAACCTATCTCATAATATAGGTTACGACTATACTGATGAGCATACTGAGCAGCAGGAGTGGCGTGATTGATGCAGACACTCGAACCAATACCTACCAACTTGCCAGCGGCCTTTGCCCATGACGCAATGCCATAGACAGGAATGGAGTCGGTATCCATTCCGATTGCTCCATTATAGGTCTTGATGCCTGTAGCAAGAGCCGTGCCTGATGCAGCAGAGTCTGTCACTCCGTTAGAAGCACTATAGGTAGAGCTTACTCCAACGACAGGAAACTGACTCATGCATGTTGGCACACGGCCAACCTTGCCTTGTAACTCTGCCTGATACATCTCCTGACAGTTGATAGTATTGACACCACAACCATCGAGAATAAGATAAAAAACATATTTAGGCTGCTTGGGAGCTGGTTCGGCACAACATGACGAGAGCATGAGTGCCGAAAGAGCAACAAGGGACA
>JAEDEY010000070.1 GCA_016293065.1 Bacteroidales bacterium | reverse complement strand
CAACCATTGCCTTGATGCTCTGAATCTCGATTCCATAGTCACTGAGTGTCTGACGTATCTTCTCTTTATTGGCATTCTGCTCCTCCATGTCGATTGGCACGTTGAGAGCATATTGCTTGAGAAGGTCGAAGGTAGGGAACTTATAGAACTCAAGATCCTTTGTGGGGTCATAAGGCACAAATTGCGTATCTGAAACCTCTGTTTCCGGGGCAAGTACAAAAACATCTTTATCTTCGTCTGCTACCTCGCCTTCCTCTTCGCTATTTTCTTTGCCAGCAACATCTTCACCTACCTCTTCTCTGGCCTCTTCACCAGTGGCTTCACCAGCATATACTTCGCCAGTAGCCACAACCACGTCATCCTGAGATGGTATAGAAGTTTGTTCCTGTTCTTGGTCTTGCTCTTCCACCCTTTCTGCTGATTCAAGCTCCTGTTGCTTCTGTTCTCGTTCTTGTTCCTCCTCAGCCTTCTTTTTCTCACGTTTTGCCTTTCGCTCCATCGCTTTACGACGCAGAGTAGCAAAAGGAACCTTGAACCAACCTCCGAACATTGAACGAGTGCTGTCGATAGTCTTACGATTGTATGAAGAAAGGCAAAGAAGGATAAACACAACGACCAAAAGCATCACTGTGCCTGGCCATCCCACATTTGCATGGAGAATCTGGCACAAATCATAGCCATGATGACCTCCGAGATACATATATGTCGAGTCGAGGCCACTGACATTTGAGACAACGCCAAACGTAGCCGACAGCCAAATACTCCAAGCTGCAAAACGCAAAAAAGTCCAGGCAAGAGAGCGTATAGAAATATTCTTTAGCAGACGATATCCCACACGGAACAATAGTATCACAAACAAGAGAGAAGATACTCCTATCCAACGGTTGATGCAATACTCGGCGGCAAACGCTCCAAAAGATCCTGTCCAGTTGCTGATACCATTACCATGACGAAGAACCTCACTGGCAGAGAGATTCTCGATGATAGCCTGATCGCTCTTTCCCGTCAAAAAGAAAGAAAGGAAAGCCATCATAAGTATTGTTGCGATAAGGAGTATGAGCAACCCCGCCACGAATCGCGTAACCTCGCTGCGCCAGAAAGCAAGAATCTTTGACGGCTTCTTGAGGTTTTTTACTTTTGTTGTATTCTTTTCTTTAGCCATAATCAAATATATATGCTCATGAGAAGAGTTTTTCTATCTTACTGATGTTCTCGTTTTGATAAACAACAACGACCTGATCGCCTGGCTGAATCTGTGTTTGACCCGTAATAGTCATACCAGTTCCATTGCGAACCAGTCCGCCCAATGTGATGTTGCGGCTCAAGCCCAGTTCGATAACAGGCTTTTGGGTGATTTTGGAGCCAGGTTGAGCCACGACATCGGCTACTGCAGCATCGTAAATGCTGAACGTCTTGGCATTAGTCTTATCGCTCTTAAGCAGCAATCGGTAAATAACCGAAGCGGTCAGCTGTTTCTTGTTGATAACAGAACCGATATTGAGCTTGTCGGCAATTGCTATGAAATCAACATCTTCCACTTCAACCACAGTCTTGCCTACATTGAGTTGTTTTGCCATGAGACAGGCCAAGACATTGCTGCCAGAATTCTCGCCAAGAGCAACCAAGGCATCTTCTTCGCCAATACCTAAATCGACAAGCGTATCAAGATCGGTAGTGTCGCCATTGATGACAATCGCCTTTGGCACCTGCTCCATCAATCGCTCGGCTGTCTTTCGGTCTTGATTGACAAAAACCACCGACATACTCTTAGGAAGATAATGAGTGGATTGAATACCGAGACGAGAGCCTCCCAAATAAACTACACGATTGATGTGGGTATCGCGCTTATTGCACGCCAAACGCACATAATTTGCGTTTTCTGGTGTGACTATGAAATAGATCAAATCGCCAGCGAGAATGACATCTGTTCCTTTGGGGATGATGGTCTCTTCTCCGCGTTGTATGGCTGCAACATGAAACTGACCATATTTCTTTCCTATCTCAATCAGCGAAAGACCTATGATAGGAGCACCCTTGTCCTGATATACTTTGACGCATAAGAGGAGCAAATGGCCATCGCACAATTCATGAGAGACTCGTGCCCATGGACGCATTACAGCCGAGGCTACCGCCTGACCTCCTAGCAGCTCTGGATAGACCAGACGATTGATGCCAATCTTCTTGTAGAATTCGCAGCACTCCTCGCTCATAGTTTCATAATTATCGACTCGCGCCACTGTTTTGCGTGCTCCAAGGTTGGCTGCAAGGATGCAAGCATGGATGTTAATACTCTCAACTGGGGTAACCGCAATGAAGAGATCGGCATTTGACACTCCAGCTTCTTTAAGATCGTTGATTGACGTTGGGGAGCCAATTAGCGTCATGATGTTATAGAATGTCAGCTGACCGACCTGCTCTGGATCAGAATCTACCAGTGTGACATCCATATTCTCCCTTGCAAGAAGCTTTGCCAAATGAGTTCCAACTTCTGCTGCACCAACAATCACAACTTTCATATCAATGGGTAATTATTAAGTTGTTCAATATGTATAATTATCAGCAATATCACATTAATTGCTATTAATCGTTATCGTTCACCATTAACTTGGAAGCAATTCCTTCTGCATCTATGCCACAGAGATGATAGAGTTGAGCGACTGTGCCATGAGGGACAAAACTATCAGGCAAGCCCAGACAATCAATAGCGCCCTTATATCCCACACGGTTGGCCTCTTCGAGCACTGCGCTTCCGAAGCCTCCAACCAGTGTTCCATCTTCGACGGTGACGACGTGACTGAATTTCGAGAAAACGTGTTTGAGCAACTGAATGTCGAGAGGCTTACAGAACACCATGTCATAATGGGCTATACTTCTGCCCGACTGCTCTGCTATCTCTATGGCTTTGGTTACCTCGTTGCCTATTGGTCCAAAACTCAAGACTGCGGCATCGGCACCCTCCTTTAGACAATAGCCCTTGCCTATCTGGACTTCTGAAAGAGGACATTGCCAATCGACTAATGAGCCTCTACCTCTCGGATAGCGTATCATCATTGGCCCATCTACCTTGGTGGCCGTGAACATCAGGGTTCGTAACCAATGCTCGTTGATTGGAGAACATACAATCATGTTTGGAATAGCACGGAAGAATGCCACATCGAAAGCACCATGATGCGTAGGACCATCAGCACCCACAATTCCAGCTCGGTCGAGACAGAAAACGACATGAAGCTTGAGCAATGACACATCGTGAATCACTTCGTCAATAGCTCTCTGCATGAACGAACTATAGATATTGCAGAAAGGAAGACAGCCTTCCTTGGCAAGACCTCCAGAAAAAGTGACAGCATGTTCTTCGGCTATGCCGACATCAAATGTGCGGTCAGGGAATCGTTCCATCATGAAGTTCATCGAGCAGCCAGTAGGCATAGCAGGGGTAATTCCTACAATGCGAGAATCAGCCTCTGCCAATTCAACCAACGTCTTGCCGAAAACATCCTGGAAAAGAGGAGGCATACCTGAGGCATCTTCTCGAACCAGTTCTCCAGTCTCGGGGTTGAACTTACCTGGCGCATGCCACAGAGTAGCTTCTCGCTCAGCAGGCTCATACCCTTTGCCCTTGATGGTACAGAGATGCAACATCTTCGGGCCGTTCAAGTCTTTAATCTTGCGCAAGAAATGGACAAGACTAACGACATCGTGTCCATCTATTGGTCCGAAATAACGGATATCGAGACCTTCGAAGATATTTTGACGATGAGAGAAAAGAGACTTGAGCGAATTGTTGAAACGAATCACTGCACGGCGCATACTATCTTTCATCAAGTTATAACGCTTCAGGGTCGAATAGGCCTTGTAGCGCAATTGATTGTAGCGCTGAGATGTTGATATTTTAATCAGATAATTGTATAATGCACCGACATTCTTGTCAATGGCCATCTTATTGTCGTTGAGAATAATAAGCAAGTCATTAGGATGAGAAGAAGCATTATTAAGACCTTCGAAAGCAAGACCTCCTGAGATTGAAGCATCGCCAATGACAGCTACCACCTTACGGTCTTCGCCATGAATGTTACTGGCCACTGCCATGCCTAATGCCGCTGATATGGAATTGCTGGCATGACCAGCAGCAAACGTGTCGTACTCGCTCTCGGCTGGTGTTGGGAAACCACACAAACCACCCATCTGACGAAGAGTACAAAACTTATCTCGTCGGCCAGTCAATATCTTATGTGGATAGGCCTGATGTCCCACATCCCACACAATGCGGTCATAAGGAGTATTATAGACATAGTGCAACGCAACCGTCAGTTCAATAACTCCAAGGCTTGACGCAAAATGGCCAGGATGAATAGACACTTCATCAATGATAAACTTTCGCAGCGCTGCACAGACTTCTTCAAGTTTGCTCTCTGGCAAAGCTCTCAAATCCGACGGATAGCCGATTTTGGTCAGTATATCACTAATTGTTTCTTGCATAATATTGGCAAAATTATTAACTGTCAATGATATTTTGTTAATTAATCATTGTTTACCTTTTTCTTATTGTTAATACTATCTCTCAAGACAAAGATGGACTCGGGTCCCATATTGAAGAGCAAATCCAAAATACTGAGATTGGGCATGAATGGATATTTTTGGCCTACTACCTGATAGTATGGAACGGGAACAAATTCAGGCACAGAGATCGAGATGTCTTTCTTCGGATGGAGAGTATTGCGCAAATCTCTGACTCCTTCTTGTCCAACAGGCACATACTCTGACGTAAATTTGACTTGCGGCTGAAAACCTATCAACGTGCAAATATGTTGACGCAGTCTTTCGTTCATTGCAAACAGTGTGTCCTCCGACATCATTATCTTGATAATATCATCGATATAATAGTCATAAAAAGGAGTGTTGCCATAATTGCTCATCAATGCTATTTCATGTTGATGAAGCCAATCTCCGTGTCCACTAAGCCGAATCTCACTTATAGGGCACTTGACAGAATAGCCTTTCTCAACATTTACTGAGAGAGAGAGAGGTCCCTGATCTGTGCCAATGGACATGCGATTGCGATAGGACTGCTTGTTATAGTTTTCATGTGCCTCTATCAGGATTTCGGGCTCATGAAACAGCAGCGAATAATAGGCGACTGGTGCGAAATATGCAGTTGACAGAAGAACCATTATTCCTTACCGATTGAACTGACACGTTTAAAGAATCTGTCTTTTCGCCACTCTCCCGACTCATTGTCGATTGACATCCAGACCATTATTGGAGTACCGACGACATGGTCTTCTGGGACAAAGCCCCAGTAGCGGCTATCGGCAGAGTTGTCACGATTGTCGCCCATCATCCAATAATAGTTCATTTTGAACGTATATTCGGTCACAGGCTTGCCATTGAGGTAGCATTTGCCATCTTCAATGGTAAAGTCATTACCTTCATAAACTCTGATACACCGCTCATAAATGGCGATATTCTCTGGAGTCAATGGGATGGTAGAGCCTTGATTTGGAATGAATATAGGGCCATAGTCTGAACGAGTCCATTCATTGTTTTCACTTAGCGGATAAACGTAGTCTTTGCCGAAAAACTCTGCTGGTACTTGTGTTATTTCTTTTACACTCTTGAGCTGACTTAGCTTGCTCTTCATCTCTGCTGTGAGCGGTGACATGTATATCTTGCTCGTCTGTCCAGTTATACTATCGGGCTCAAGCCCCAATGCCAGACTGACCTGAGGATTAGAGATTTCGTACAGGTCGGAATTATATACACCCAGATTCTTCCATGTACGTTCGGCAATCATGCTGCCAGGCTGGGTAATAATGAAGTAGTTGTGCTGAACATAACGGGGATCATCGATTTTTGCACCATTAATATAAACGGCATCCCCGACAATTTTCAGCTCGTCACCAGGCAAACCAACACAGCGCTTCACATAATTCTCACGACGGTCAACAGGTCGGTAGATGATGTCTCCATATTGTGATTTATTGGTATGCAGAGCCTTAACTCCATAGTGGAACTTCAGTCGATAGTAGTCGTCGTCTTGATGTTTTGTTGCTACTGTATCACCATTCGGATAGTTAAACACTACGATATCGTAACGTTCGACATCCTTCAGTCCTTTCATACGGCGATAAGGCAACTTAGGCTCATCAAGGTATGACTTGCAAAAATCTACACCTCCGATCGATATGGTATGTTGGAAAAGAGGCAGATAAAAAGGTGTCATCGGAATGCGTGGGCCATAGTGATACTTACTGACAAGGAGATAGTCTCCTGCAAGCATGGTCTTCTCAAGCGAAGTGGTTGGAATCTTGAAATTCTGGAAAAAGAAACTCTGAAGAACCCATACCGCGCAGAGAGCAAACACAATGGCATCGACCCAACTCATCACTCCACGCAGGAATCCATTCTTGATGCATTTCCACCAATCCCATTTGATGAAATGACTCCAATAAAGATCGACAACAAAAGGGACAGCCAACAATGGGACAAATGACTGCATCCAAAAGGCAAACAACAATACCAATATTACCCAGATTGTGCATTTGGTAATATCGGATGCTGACATCTTTCTGCCAAAACCTCTCTTTTCCTTGTTTTCGTTTTCTGACATAATCTTAGAATTTCATCAAATCAGTCATTGTATATACGCCTTTCTTTCCATCACTCATAAACTCGGCTGCGATGACGGCTCCCAAAGCAAAGCCTCTGCGGCTCTTGGCAGAATGGGTCATGGTAATGGTATCGACCTCACTGTCATAAACCACAGTGTGAATGCCTGGGACTTCGCCTCTTCTGAATGCTGTCACCTCGAGCTCATTGTCATCGTGCGAGGCAAAAGTTGTGGCTACTTCTGCATTCTTTGCCACATCGACGCTCATGTCTTCGTTAAGCCACAGACAAGCAGTTTCCTTCCAGTGATCCTTGCGGTCAAGATTATCGGTAATGGCTTCTGCAATGGTAATGGCTGTTCCCGACGGAGAGTCAAGTTTATGAATATGGTGAGTTTCTTCGAGCGAAACATCATAATTCGGATAGTTGTTCATAATCTTTGCAACGTACTTCTGCATTGCGACAAAGATATTGACGCCGATACTAAAGTTTGATGCCCAGAACAGCGAGCCGTTAGTTCGCTCAACTTCCGCTTTCACCGTAGGCATCTCTTTGTACCATCCTGTTGAGCCTACTACGATTGGCACTCCTGCCGAGAGTGTCTTAGTGATATTGCCAATAGCGGTTTTTGGAGTGGTGAACTCTATCGCCACATCTGCAGATCGGAATGCGTCACTACCAAAATCATCAAGATTATTGATGTCGATCGTACAGACAATCTCATGTCCACGGCCAACTGCTATTTCTTCAATGATATGGCCCATCTTGCCATAACCTATAAGAGCTATCTTCATTGTTATTATTTTTGTGCGTCAAACTGACATTGTTATTATATATGTTTCTTTGTGTTTTACACAAAGTATAGGGACAAAGATATGCTAAATTAGACAAAAATGCAAATTAAAGAATTAGAATAGCAAAAAAAAGGCTCAATCTTTTCCAAATAGAAACAAATCACTTATCTTTGCCATAAAAATACACACAAATTTGTAACCATATATGGAAGAACTAATGTATTATGTTTGGCAACAGAAAATGTTCCATTCTATTTCAACTTTAGACAACACTGAAATTGAAATCATCAATCCTGGGGTAAGAAACATTGACGCTGGCCCTGATTTTTTTAATGCAAAGGTGCGCTTCAACGACACAATATGGGCAGGCAACGTGGAAATGCACGTCCGATCGTCCGATTGGTTCAGGCACCGCCATAATGAAGATAATGCTTATGAAAGCGTCATCCTTCATGTAGTGCTACAAGCTGATACGGAAATTAGACTGCATGATGGCGAAACCATTAAGACTGTAGTCATGAAGATTCCTCCTGAGGTACTTGAAAAATTCAAGAACCTCACATCATCCTTTATTAATAATTTTTCGGCTATCAACTGCAAGAATGATTTGGGGCGTGTGCCTTCTATTATCCTTCACGATTGGCAGACGGCTTTGGCCATACAAAGAATGTTGAACAAAGTCAACAGAGTAAGAGATATAATCGAAAATAAGCAGAAAAGCTGGCCAGAGGCTTTTTATGTGTTGCTATGCCGCGCTCTTGGGACAAGCATCAACAGCGACTGTTGTGAGAGGGTAGCTCGTTCGTTACCATACGCATTTCTTCAAAAGCATGCCAACAACATAAGGCAAGTTGAGGCTCTGCTGCTGGGACAAGCTAACCTGATTGACAATATTGAAACAAGCAATGAATACAACTTCCTTCGTACAAAGTTCGGATTATCGCCTGTGTGTAATTGTGCATGGAAATTTTCGAAAATTCGTCCGATTGCATCCCCAAAGTTTAGGCTACAGGCTTTGGCTTCAATCATAAATCATCATCCAAACTTGCTATCCGATGTCATTGCCTGTAGTGACATTAAAGCTATTAGGAAGATATTCTTTGTACCAAATGTACTTGGCATTTCTACTGTCAACTCTATTATTATCAACGCCGTGATTCCTACAATTATGGCTTATGGACAATGGCAACAAGATGAGGCTCTGTGCAACAAATCAATCGGTATGCTGGAAGAACTACCAGCAGAATCAAACAGATACATGGATCACTGGATTGCGTGCGGAATACCACTAAAGAATGCACTCGACTCACAAGCGATGTTACATCTGTATAAGGAGTATTGCGAGCCTCACAGATGCATGAGATGTAGGATAGGATGCTGGCTTTTGAAACACAATCACAGATAATACTTTAGGCTGCAAATTGTTCTATCAAGTCCATCGTAATGCTTGGGAGCTTTCACTTGAGAGGCCATGCAACACCTCTATAACAAAACAATACCGTCATATATCCGATGATAAATGACGGTATTGTTTTGTTATTTCTTTCTTGAAGAACGAAGTCTATCTGCAGATGCAAGTAGAGCTATATCATAACACACACCCTTGATTGCCATGATATTGCCGAATATTGACAATCCTGGCATAATAATTGCAATGAGCCGTACACTATCTTTCAATTCGGCAGATTGCAATACAGGAAGAATAATATCTACACAGGCATCTAACTCAAAGACATAAAAAAAGACGTAGAAAAAGACATCCAAAACTGATGCATATATGAGCAATCGCATCTGTAACTTCTGCTTCCTATACATAAATATTGACACCAAAGGCAATAACAACATAATAAGAAGTAAAATCAGAAGAGCCCATTGCATTACATCAACTGTCACTTCTGGAGTCACACTATATAAACCAAAAGCATTGAGTTCAAAAATAGCATCGCGTGTTTCGAATACTGCTAATGGGAACAAAAACAACATTAGAACCGCTATAGTGCTCGCGAGCATATAAACGGTCTGAATACGTTGCAACATATCAAAGGAAATTAATCTGGTTTTTATTATCCTGCTGCGACTGATTCAATCGCCAATAAATGTTTCCTTCAACATATTCTTGCGTTGCTATTAATGTCGGTTTTGGCAATTTCTCATAATATTTTGAGATTTCTATTTGCTCTCTATTCTCAAAAACCTCGTCAAGATTATCATTATTAGTCGCAAATTCTTGAAGTTTCTTGTCGAGATCATGCTTCATTTCACTGCCAATCTGATTTGCACGACGCGCAATGATTTCAACTGTTTCGTAAATATTGCCTGTATCCTCGCAAAGTGCTATCACGTCACGGGTTACAGTATTCAATGGTGCATTCGTTTTTTTGTAATCCATAATATGTATGTATTAATTATTATTCTTCATATTTTTCAAGTTGTTTATTAATCTTTTCAAACAACTTGTTTACCTCCTTGGTATATTTGCCATCTGGGAATTCTGTAGAGAATGTATAGTATTCATCATACGCTTCTCTCAATCGGTCTTCTTTCTTATCATCGACACTGTACTCTGCTGCCTCATAGCGTGCCTTGAAAATGACATATCCAAGATCTTCGCGATATTTTGTATAAGGATAATCGCGTTGTGCATTACGTGCAGTAATAACTGCTGCTTCGTAATTGTTACCCATATAAGTACCGAGATTTAAGTACAGAGTTGCTGTCAAATATTCTTTGTAACAAAGTTTATCGACAAGTTCATATCTCATAGCTGTAGCACTATCGGCTAATGAAGACCTCGGATATGACTCTACAAATGAATCTAATTCTCTAATAGCTTTATTTGTAATGCTTTGATCAAGTCTTGCATCGGGTGAATCCATATAATCACCGTAAGCTAGATTAAACCGGCATTCCATCGCCTTTGAGCCTCTTGGATATGTATTGCAATATCTAATAAAATACTCTCCTGCCGAAAGATAATCTTTCATATTGAAATGACTCATTGCAAGAAGATAAAGAGCATTTTCAGCATCTTCTGAACCTCTACTATACATTCTCACTACATCATCAAGCAGTGTGATAGATCTTGAATATTTGCCCTGATTATAATAAATCTGAGCATATTCATATTTTTCATCAATATCGGTACTTTTCAAGACTCTTGCATACTCTCCGCAAGAGGGAAAAAGAAACAAATACAATATTGTAGATATAAAATAAAAATATAATTTCATAAATCAAAGCTCTTTATGTAAGAACCAAAATAATAGTGCAAAATTACTACAAAATTATGATATATCCAAATAAAATATAGAATAGTTAATTATCTCAACCAATATTTAGCATCTATTTAACTATAAAGATTACATTATGAAAAGAATTTAACAAGAATATTGAATCATTCTAAATATATTGAAAATGTGAGATCAAAAACAACGAATAAAAAAGAG
>JAEDEY010000209.1 GCA_016293065.1 Bacteroidales bacterium | reverse complement strand
AAAAATAGGGTGTGTCGATGACACACCCTATATTATATAATAGACTATTCACAAGATCAGAGTCCTCGGTTACGGAGGAGAGCATCGACCTTTGGATCCTGACCACGGAAATTGTGGTACATGGTCATGCCATCGTCGATACCGCCAGGAGTGAGAATGTACTTGCGGAACTTGTCTGCAACCTCCTGGTTGAAGATGTCGCCTGTCTCCTTGAATGCCTCGTAGGCATCGCAGTCGAGCACTTCTGCCCAGATGTAGCTATAGTAGCCAGCTGTGTAGCCACCACCCATAGTATGGCTGAAATTGGTGACACGATAGCGAGGATAGATCTGACGAGGGCAACCGCGCTCGGCGAGTTTCTTCTGCTCGAAAGCGAGAACATCGAAGTCGGCAGGAACCTCAGTGAGGACATGGAGATCCATATCGACGAGCGATGCTGCAAGATACTCGACAGTAGCAAAGCCCTGTCCGTACTTGCCGCTCTCTACGATCTTGTTGACAAGCTCCATAGGGATGGTCTCACCTGTCTTGTAGTGCTTGGCATAGACAGCGAGGACCTCTGGCTCCATTGCCCAATGCTCATCGATCTGTGAAGGAAGCTCAACGAAGTCGCGCTCAACGCCTGCTGCACCATTGTAGTGAGTGTCGCGCATAAATGAGTGGAGGGCGTGACCGAACTCATGGAACATTGTGTTGACATTGTCGATGGTCTGGAGAGCAGGCTTATCGGCAGAAGCAACAGTCATGTTGCAGACATTGACTACGAGAGGGATCTTGCGCTCCTCTACTCCCTGTGCGTTCTTCTCATACTTCTGACCACGGAAGCTTGTGCACCATGCACCGGCACCCTTGCCATCGCGTGGGAAATAGTCGCTGAAGAAGATAGCGAGCTCCTTGCCGTCCTTGTCGATGACACGCCAGCACTGTGCAGTCTTCTCGTATGAAGGCACCTTGTCAGTAATCTCCTCGAATGTGAGGCCATAGAGCTTGTTGGCAACATAGAAGATGCCCTTGAGCACATTGTTGATCTCAAGATATTCGCTCACTTCCTCTTCGTTGATGTTGTACTTTGCCTTCTTTGCGCGATCAGCATAATACATGTAGTCCCAACCTTCCGGCTCGAAGTTGAAACCATCCTTCTTGATCTCAGCCTTGATGTCGGCAATCTCTTCCTTAGCCTTGGCTACGGCTGGAGTCCAGATCTGGTCGAGCAGGTTATAGACGTTCTCGCTAGTCTTTGCCATACGGTTTTCGAGGGCTACCTCCGAGTAGTTGCTATAACCCATTAGTTTAGCCTTCTCGATGCGGAGAGCCACAATCTGACGGCAGATATCACGGTTGTCATATTCGTTGCCCTGTGCACCACGTCCGTAGTAAGCATCGTAGATCTTCTTGCGAAGGTCGCGGTTGCTGCAATACTGGAGAACTGGATTGCACGATGGACGCTGCATGTTGAACATATACTTGCCCTCCTGACCCTTTGATGCAGCCATGGCAGCAGCAGCCTGGATGTTGGCCTCTGGAAGTCCTGCAAGCTCCTCTACGTTATCGACAGTTACATAAGTCTCGTTGGTCTCATGAAGGAGGTTCTGTGAGAACTGGAGCTGAAGTTCAGAGAGCTTGAGGTTGAGTTCCTTGAGCTGCTCCTTCTTGGCATCGTCAAGTTCAGCACCACCACGCACGAAGCGCTTGTAGCAATTCTCGAGCACCTTGCGCTCTTCCTTGGTGAGGATAGCATCGCCACCTTCAGGATTGACAGTCATCGAATGATGCTTGTCATATACTGCCTTTACCTTGTTGAAGAGAGCCTGGTTCATATAGATGAAGTCGCTGTGGGCAGACTCCAGTGGAGAGAGCTCTTTCTCAAGGTCGCGCATCTCCTGTGTTGAGTTGCTCGATGAGAGAGGACCGAAAGTAGAGCTGGCACGGTCAAGCAGTTCGCCCGACTTGTCGAGAGGTGCGATGACATTGGCGAAAGTAGGCTCGTCCTGACAATCGATGATGGCCTGGATCTCTGCCTTCTCCTCCTCCATGCCCTTGATCATAGCCTCACGAAAATTGTCGATGGTGATCTGGTCGAAAGGTGGAATGCCATAAGGAGTATTGAACTCCGAGAACAGCGGATTGGTGCTCTGCTCCTTATTGCCCGAACAAGAAGAGAGACCAAGGGCTGCAACAACAGCAGCTGTCATGATAATCTTTTTCATAGTAATATTATTATTAGGGAGTTAACGGAATTAACTCC
>JAEDEY010000208.1 GCA_016293065.1 Bacteroidales bacterium | reverse complement strand
TCTCGGTGCAAAATGATGAAAAATCACTATTGGATAATCGCAGAATTGTACATAACTTTGCACTCAGAAATACAACAATAAAACAGTGTTATTATGAAAACAAAAACTCTATTAATTGCATGTGTCGCAGCATTCACCACTTCGGCTTATGCACAGACACTTGAGAAGATGCAGTGGTTCAACGAGCCCGAGTCATACACAATTCAGGATGGCACGCTTGAGATGGACGTGCCTGCACAGACCGACTTCTGGCGTATAGCCCATTATGGCTTCACAGTCGATGACGGTCCTTTCCTCTATGCAACCTACGGAGGTGAGTTTGAGGCAAAAATCAAGGTAAGTGGCGACTACAGGGAGAGGTTCGATCAGGCAGGCATGATGATTCGTATGGATCATGAGAATTATGTGAAGTTCGGCATTGAGTTTGTCGATGGCAAGTTCAACATCTCGGCTGTAGTGACGCATCACACATCTGATTGGAGTGTCATCCAGCTTGAAAAGCCAATCCCTTATCTCTGGCTCAAGGCTGTCCGCCGTCTTGATGCCATCGAGCTTTTCTACAGCTTCGATGACAAAGAATATACGATGATGCGAACCCTCTGGATGCAGGATAACTGTCCGCTGCAGGTAGGCCCAGTCGCAGCATGCCCTGATGGTCAAGGCTTCAAGGCTCGTTTCTCAGATTTCAAGGTCAAGCACCTTCCTGACCAGCGTCGTGTTGAATGGCTGAAGAACAATCAGTAACTAATTAATTGTAGATGCTATAATCAGATTTATTTGACATCTATATTATACTTGTCTCCATCTCAACCAAGAAAAAATTGAGCACGCTATGCGTCAGGAAACTGCATAACGTGCTTTTTTTTGTTCTTATTCTAATAGTATCAATATCTATACAATCTGAAATGCTGAATGTCGAACTGTCCGACTGGAATGCGCACATGACGTCCTTGGTGAGTCTGGTCGCCACTCAAATGACGTATCACCTGCATCTTTCCGTCTTTGATGGTCACCGATTCGCACTTTGCGAGTCCAATGCGCTTGTCGCCTTTCTTCCATGACTTGCCAGCCTTTGCGTCAGTATATGTAATCACCACACCGCTGCCTATGACAAGGTAGTCTTCCTTGCCCAGGCGTAGGATGATGCAGGCCGCTTCAGGCCATTCGGCATCTTTCGCACCAGGTTCCCAGCCCAACGAGTAGCTATGCTTGATGGTGAGGCGAATGCCGTCGGGAGTAATGATGTCCTGCTCCCGTTCGTCATTGGTCAAAAGTATGCCATCCATGTCAGCCGTTCCTTGTCGCTCGATAATTAGCGGCTCTGCCTGACGCAGCAGGCGGTAGCTATTGGCGAGAGGTGACAGCTTATCGGCCTTCAGTGAGAAGGCATTCAGCTGGTCATCCTGCGAAAGATCCATCCCGCTCATGTCAGCTCCTTTGGAAGTGGAATAGAGCGGATAATCCTCTATGCTGAAAGGGCAGAAGCCCATCGCACTATGATGGCCGAAGACATAGAGCGCATACATGGCATCCTTGTCCTCAAGACGAATCTCAGGAACGAACAGCGGATTGTTATGTAGGTGATATTTAGCCATCCAGTCCTTGAAGCCCTTGTCATAGAGGTCAATACCGAGAACGTCAATCGAAGGAGCAGCACAGTGCCAGATGTCGATGAGGTGAGCCAATGGTCCGCCCGAAGGATATTCCCCTGGCTTTCTGCCGCGACTGTTGAGCGCAACATTCACATACATAGGAATGTCATAGATGGCGCGTCCAGCCGATGCAATCTCCTCAACATATTTGGCATAGGTCCATGTCTGGAAAATCTCTTCGGCATACATGTCGTTGCCAAACATCTCTGCCCATGTCTGGTTTTTCCCCATAGGCTTGAATTTTTCGCTTATATAAGGATGAAGCGTCTTTCGGTTCTTGTTCAGATAGTCGGTCAATGACTGAGGCACGGGCGAATTATAGAGCTTCGTAGCATCGTCAGAATAGTCGCGAGGCACATTGATCATGCCTATCTCGTTCTCCACCTGTACCATGACTACAGTCTGCTCCTTATCATTGTCGCGCAGGTATTCCATTATCTTGCAAAAGGCCTTCTTGTCTGCCTCAAGCACATTCTTGCTCAGCGAACTTGCCTCCTCCACGGGCATTCCGTCCATGGTGTGCGCACGAGGGAAACGCTTGGTATCGCGCTTGAACCATTCAGGAGCATAGCAGCTCATGCTGTTCTTCCAAGC
>JAEDEY010000207.1 GCA_016293065.1 Bacteroidales bacterium | reverse complement strand
GCAACAAATTCTTCCCGACCGATATTCGCCTGAATTATGAGAAATACTGGTATCCAAATGGTGGAGCAAAAGAAAGCGAACAGGATAAGATTGTGTGTGAATTGATGATAAAATTCTGACAACCAAAATGAAAACAGCAATGAAACTGAATGAAAAGAATTACATCGAACGCGATGTATCGTGGATGTATTTTAACCGTCGCATCCTCGATGAAGCCCAGCGTCAGGACATTCCCTTGATGGAACGCCTTAATTTCCTCGGCATCTATTCCAATAATCTCGATGAGTTTTTCCGTGTGCGTGTAGCTACTCTCAACCGCATAGTGGAGTATGCCGACAAGAATTCCAAAGACTTGCGCCAGCGAAGCGAAGAGACGCTCAAGACGGTAAATAAACTCAATGCCAAGTATGCCAATATCTTTGAAGAAACGGTGCTCGATGTTGAGAAGGAGCTCAAAAAGAAACATATTTATCTTCTCAAGGAGACAGATCTTGATGTTAACCAGCAGGAGTTCGTAAAAGACTATTACCATAAGAATCTTGCAGGTGCAATATCTCCAATATGGCTATCGTCAATCAAAACTCTCACTGCCACATCCGACGACACTATCTATCTGTTGGTGCGACTGTTGCATTGGAAGGAAGACAAGAAAAAACCAGAGAAGGATTTTGCTATTATCGAGTTGCCTGTCAAGCAGTTCGGACGTTTTCTCCTTTTACCAGAAACGGCTGAAGGAGAGACTGTCAACCACAATGTGATGTATCTCGACGATGTGGTGCGTTGCTGCCTGCCATTCATGTTCCCAGGCACGTCGTTCAATCATTTCGACGCATGGTCGTTCAAGATTACCAAGGATGCCGAGATGGAGATAGAAGCTGATATCCGTGGCAGTATGCTCCAAAAGATTGCCAAAGGCGTAAAGAGCCGCAAGAATGGTATGCCTGTGCGACTCATCTACGACAAGCAGATGCCACGTGAGGTGCTGAAGCGACTGATGGAAAGACTTGGCCTGTCGTCGGTCGATACGATGCTGACTTCGGGACGCTATCAGAACCATAAGGACCTGATGAAGTTCCCGCGTGTGGGATCTTCTGTAGGTGACAATCCTGCCGATGCCCTTGAATATCCCAAATGGACTCCCATCACTCCGAAATGGTCAACCGAGCCAAGTCTCATTCAGACAATCCGACAGCGCGACCGCTTCCTCCATGTGCCTTATCATTCGTTCGATACCTATATCAATCTATTGCGCGAGGCTGCTGTCAATCCTGAAGTCAAGGGCATCAAGACAACCCTCTATCGACTTGCCAAGGACTCAAAAGTGGTCAGTGCTCTCATTGCAGCTGCACGAAACGGCAAGAAAGTGACTGTGGTGATTGAGCTGCTTGCTCGTTTCGACGAAGAGTCGAATATCGATTGGAGCAAGAAGATGGCAGATGCAGGAGTGAATGTCATCACTGGTGTCGAAGGCCTGAAGATACATTCGAAGGTGACACACATATCTGCAAAATACGGTGATATAGCAGTCATCTCGACAGGAAATTTCCACGAAGGCAATGCCCGTGCCTATACCGATTTCCTGGAATTTACTGCTTGCAAGTCTATTGTCAATGATGTAGCGCGTGTCTTCGAGTTTATCGAAAAGCCTTATTTGCCTGTGCGTTTCAAGGAGCTCATCGTTTCTCCCAACAATATGCGCAACAAGCTGACTGCTCTCATCAATCAGGAAATCAGAAATCATCAGCACGGGTTGCCTGCCCATATTCTTTGTAAGCTCAATCATGTTACCGACGAACATATAGTCAAGCAGTTGTATGAGGCAGCTGCCGCTGGTGTCAAGGTCGATCTTCTGGTGCGTGGCAACTGCTCGTTGGTCAGCAATCTGCCGCATCTTGGGGGAAACATGCGGGTCAATGCCATCATCGACCGCTATCTTGAGCACTCGCGTATTCTGATCTTTGCCAATGGTGCCGATATTGCCCACCCCGAAATCGTTGAGGTCGATGGCAGTCATCAAGACTACCTTGTCTTCATCGGTTCTGCCGACTGGATGCCTCGCAATCTCGATCATCGCATTGAGGTCTATGCTCCAGTCTTCGACCGCGACCTGAAAGCCGAGGCGAAGATGATTGTCGAATATGGAATGAAGGACGACAGCAACCAGTTCCGTTCACAGGAAGAACTATATAAACAATACTCAAATGATAACTGAAAATAAAAATGTCAGCTGTAATATAGCAGCTATTGATATC
>JAEDEY010000069.1 GCA_016293065.1 Bacteroidales bacterium | reverse complement strand
ACTCTAAGTCTCCAGTAGGCAAGAACTATTGGGAGGAAGCAACTACCTTCCGTCCTAACCGTCTTGTGCCACTTGTGCCAATCGACGCTATCGATCCTAATGCGCGTCCTGCACTTGATTATATCGGTGCATCGAGCAACATCATCGATGGTAAGTATTTCCTTGCAGCAAGCGAGGCTGACCAGACTAATGTGTTCGCCGACTACTATGCAGCAGGCAAGAGCACTTGGACTTCTCGTCAGTTCCAGTTTGATGCAGGTGTCAACCTCAATCTTGAGAAGGTGTTGAAGGGTCTCTCTTTCCACACTCAGATTTCGATCGACTACGCTACGAGCTACTCTCAGTCATATAATAATACCTATGCTACTTACAATCCAGCATGGAGCAATGCCAATGGTAAGGGCGCTATTATCGGTCTGACTAAGTATAACGAAGATAAGAAGAGTGGTAATCAGAACATCGGTGGTTCGACTGATAACCAAACCATTGCATTCAACGCTCACTTCGACTACAAGAATACATTCAACGATGATCATAACGTGAATGCCATCCTTGTTGCCAATGGTTTTACTCAGACGTTCTCAGGTCAGTATCACAAGACTGCCAATGCCAACCTTGGTCTGGATATCGCTTACAACTACAAGCAGAAGTACTATGCTGAAGCAGCTCTTTCTGTAGTTCACTCAGCTCGTCTGCCAGAGAACAACCGTCAGGGACTTTCTCAGTCATATACTCTCGGCTGGAACGTGCTCAGCACTCCTAACAGCGTGTTCGATTACATCAAGCTTTCGGCAAGCGCAAGCAACCTGAAGACTGATATCGGTATGGACTATTATGAGTACCTCGGCTACTACGACACAGGTGGCTGGTGGGACTGGGGTGGATCTGGTGTCACTGGTACCCAGGCCAAGAGCGGTCCTAACAACTCTCTGACATTCATTGAGCGTAAGGAAGTGTCAGTTAACTTGAAGGGCTCTATGTTCAACAAGTCTGTATGGTTCGACCTTTCTTACTTCACCAACAGCATCGAAGGCCAGCTCATCGATGGTACCAACTATGTGCCAATCTACTTCCAGACTTATTATCCTGAGACTTCGTTCGTTTCACGTATCAATTTCAACAACGACCGTCGTTCGGGCGTAGATTTCTCGATCAATGGCAAGAAGACAGTTGGCGACTTCGAACTTCAGGGCGGTCTCAACCTCACATATTATACTACCGAGGCTACCAAGCGCGACGATACCACAGTTGCTGATGACTATCAGAAGCGTCAGGGTCGTTACCTCGATGGTATCTGGGGCTATCAGTGCCTTGGCTTCTTCAAGAGCCAGGAGGAGATCGACAACTCTCCTGTTCAGAAGGTAGGTGATACTCCACGTGTAGGTGACTTGAAGTATGTCGATCAGAACAACGATGGTGTCATCGACTCAAAAGACCAGGTAGAGCTTGGCAAGGGCGGCTGGTATGGTCATCCATTGACCCTCGGCATCAACCTCACTGCCAAGTACAAGAACTTTACTCTCTTCGTTCTCGGTACAGGTGGCTTCGGCTCTAAGGGTGTCAAGAACAACTCTTACTGGTGGAGCGGCGCAAGCGAGAAGAAGTATTCTGCAGTTGTGCGCGACCGTGCTATCGTCAAGGACGGTGTCATCACCAACCTTAATGATGCTAAGTATCCTGCCCTTACTACTGGCAGTGGCTCAAACAACTTCCAGACATCAGACTTCTGGTTGTACAGCACAGACCAGTTCAACTTGGCAAAGGTTCAGCTCACTTACGACTTTGCTGAGCGTCTCTTCGAGAATTGCAAGGCTGTCAAGGGCTTGTCAGTATATGTGAGTGGCACAGATCTTCTCAAGATTGCCCGCAACCACGAGATCCTTGAGATGAATGTAGGTTCTGCACCACAGTCACGTTTCTATAACCTCGGTGTTAAGGTACAGTTCTAATAATGAATAGCATTATGAAATTAAAGAATATTATTTTAGTATCGTCTGCACTTCTTGCATTCTCTTCTTGCGACGACTTGTTCGAGCCGGCAATCGAGAATCAGCAGGACCTTTCGCAGATGTACAAGGACAAGGAGTTTGCTCGAGGCATTCTTGCTAATGCATATATGGCTCTGCCTTATTCAGGCTCTTCTGTAAGCGATGTTGCTACCGATGATGCTGTCTCAAACGACAACACCAATGCGTACATGAAGATCGCTACCGGTGCTTGGTCTTCGCTCAACGACCCAACAAGCCAGTGGCGCGACCGCTATGCAGCAATCCAGTATTGCAACATCATGATCGAGAATGCCGATATGGTAGAGTGGGCTACTTCTAACGAGGTGCTCAACCAGATGTATATCGACAACTTCAAGGGCAATGCCTACGCAATGCGTGGTCTTCAGTTCTTCTATCTGTTGCGTGCTCATTCTGGCGTGACTGCAAGTGGCGAGCTCCTCGGTGCTCCTATCCATCTTGTTTCAGAGGACGGTGGTTCTAACTTCAATGTCCCACGTGACAAGTTTGCTGACTGTATAGCTCAGGTATTTGCCGATCTTGATGAGGCAGAGAAGCTTCTCCCTTACGAGTATGGCAACGTAGGTCAGAACGATGCTGCTCTCAGCAAGTATCCAGGTGCTACCAATGCTGAGTATAACCGTGCTTTCGGTGACCACCAGCGTGGCAAGCTCGATGGCAAGATCATCGAGGCTATCCGTGCTCAGGTTGCTCTCTTTGCTGCTTCTCCTGCTTACCAGAGCGCAGGTGCAGCAACATGGCAGCAGGCTGCTGAATATGCAGCTAAGCTCCTCGTAAAGATGGGTGGTATCTCAGCAATGCAGCAGGATGGCTGGACTTGGTTCAACAATGCCAACGAGATCGATAACCTCAAGACAGGTGAGAACCCTGCTGAGATCATCTGGCGCGATAACGTAGGCGAGAACTACGATCTGGAGTCAGATAACTACCCACCATCAATCTTCGGTAAGGGTCGTATCAACCCTACTCAGAACCTTGTCGATGCCTTCCCAATGGCTAATGGTTATCCTATCAGCAATGCCAAATCTGGATATGACCCAAGCAAGCCATACGATGGACGTGACCCACGTCTCGCAGCTTATGTCATCTATAACGGTGCTACAATCGGTGTCGATGGTACTGAGATCATCACTGGCAACTACTCTCCAGACAACTCAAATGGTATCAACTTCGAGAATGGCCGTTCTACTCGCACAGGTTACTATCTCCGCAAGTCTTTGCGCGATGACGTGAACCTTGCAGCAGGCAAGGAGACCAAGATGAAGCACTACTTCGCTCGTATCCGTGCTACCGAAATCTTCCTCGCTTATGCCGAGGCAGCCAACGAGGCTGGTGGCCCAACTGCTACTTTCGGTGGCGCAAGTTTCTCTGCCAAGGATGTCATCAAGGCTCTCCGCAACCGCGCCGGCGTAGGTACTGCCTATGTTGACGAGTGCAGCTCAAAGGAGCAGATGCGCGACCTTATCCGCAACGAGCGTCGTCTTGAGCTTTGCTTCGAGAATCACCGTTTCTATGATCTCCGCCGCTGGAAGGCTCCTCTCAACGAGACAGCCAAGGGTATCACAATCACTCAGGCTAATGCTGATGGCTCGATTGTAAGCTCTACTATCGACGTTGAGGCTCGCACCTACAAGGATTATATGTACTATTCTCCTATTCCATATAGCGAGATCATGAAGTTCAACAATCTCGAGCAGAATCAGGGATGGTAATACTCCACAATATTAATCGAAAAACAAATATGAGAACTAAGAATATTTTCAAAGCAATTGCAGCTGGCGTCATCTTTGCAGGATTTGCATCTTGTGAAAGCGATGATGTGAACTATCCTGACTATGACGAGCAGACTGTATATTTCGCTTATCAGACTCCAATCCGCACAATGGTTCTGGGTACTGATGATACTGGTTCTACTGCCGACAACGATACTCGCGCTTGCAAGATTTACTCAACAATGGGTGGCGCTTACAGCGGAAAGAAGTATAAGGTGAAGGTCGATGTGGCTGTAGAAAACTCTCTCTGCGATAATCTCTACTTCGATATCGCATGCACAGATCCTGTCCTTCCAATGCCTGCTTCTCACTATCAGATGAGCAGTACGACTATCGATTATAAGGGTGAATTGCAGGGTTATGTCGATGTACAGCTTACCGATGCCTTCTTTGCCGATCCTAAGTCATATCAGGCAAAGTATGTGATTCCTGTAGTGATGAAGACACAGACTGGTGCTGACCGCATCCTTGCAGGTGAGTACAACCCAGGTATCGAGTCTGGCAGCCGCTTCGATGGTGATGCATGGTTTGTAGCTCCTCAGGACTACGTTCTCTACTGTGTGCGCTATATCTCAAAGTACGAGGGTTATTACCTCCCAATGGGTACAGCAACCACTACACTCGGTGGCAACCCAACTAAATCTGAGATAAAGGCAGAAGACTGGGAGCGTATTCCTACAGGTTCTATCATCTATCTCAAGACCTGTGGCGAGAACGTCGTATCTCTCGACCTCTCAACTGCAGCAGGCGATAAGACTTATACAGCGACAGCTCTTCTCACATTCAGTGGCAACAGCTGTACTGTTACAAGTGCAACAGAAGGTGTGAAGATTTCTGGTAGCGGTACTTTCTCTGAGAAGTCTCCAACATACGCTTGGGGTAATCTCCACAGAAAGGATGCTAACGATGGTCTCAAGCTTCAGCTTACAGCCGATTGGGGCGATGTTCAGTACAGCATCGACTATGACATGGCTGTTCAGCGTCGTGGCGCCGGCAACACTGTCGAGGAGTTTTCTGTTACACTTAAGAAGTAATATAATAATTGTATAGGATTATGAACAAGAAATATATTCTTCCAGGTGCATTTGCCATCCTCATGATGGCATCATGTGCAGATGAATTCGATCCTGAATTCGTTGCTCAGAAACCTGCCAATCTCGAAAAGATGGCAGAACTTGCAGAGTTCCAGCCTCTCAAGGAATATATCGACCGCAGTGCTCACCCAGACTTCAAGCTGGGTGCTGCACTCAGCGCTCCTGATTTCAGCAAGAAGCTCACTGAATACAACGTAGCCGTGACAAACTTCGACGAAGTGGTTGCAGGCAATGCTATGAAGTATGCTTCATGTGTCGATGACAAGGGTAACATGGACTTCGGTACTGTCAATACTTTCGTGCTCGATGCTGTTGACGCAGGTATCACTGTCTATGGTCACACTCTCGCATGGCACGCTCAGCAGCGTCCTAAGTACTTGAACTCGCTTCTCGCTGACAAGCCAAAGCCAGTTGACCCTAATTCAGGTAAAAAGAACAAGTACATTGCGTACACAGCTCCAGCAGCTGCTAATTCTTGGGATAAACAAGCTCTTTACGACTTGCCAACTCCTCTGCAGCAGGGTGTTACATATACCTTGTCTGTAAAGGTTAAAGGTAAGGACAATGAAGGCGTTGTGGGTCTCTGGCCTATCTGGAATGCTTCTGACAACAAGAATCAGTGGGGTGGATCTAACGATCTCCAGTATCTTGCAGAGTACCCTGTTGCTAAAGAGTGGACAACTGTAAAGTGGACATGGGAAGCTGCTTTCCCTGAGGATTGCTTACAGCTCGTGTTCGGTAAGTTCGATGGTGCAATCTGCTTCGATGACCTTGTCCTCACTGCTGCGGGTTCAGAAGAGAACCTCATCGCTTGTGGCAATTTCGAGGATGGAGCAATGACAGGTTGGCGCAACAACTGGAATGGCCCTTCTTTTGCAGTTGAAGAGGAAGTGCTTGGCGAAAGCAATGTTGAATATGTCACGGTCTTCACCAATGCCATTACCAACTCTGCTATGGAAGCTGGCCAGTCAACCGATTGCTTCGTAGTGCGTGATGCAACTTCTGCGGAAGACCATCCAGCTGAGATTATCGTAGGCGAGGGTCCTAATGGCGCAAACTGCATCAAGGTTGTTGGTAAGACCAATCCTGCCGAGGAGTGGGATACTCAGTTCTTTATCTATACTCCTAACAAGAAGTGGGAGGCTGGTGAGAAATACAAGTTGTCTATGTGGGTTAAGGCTACTAAGGAGATTGGTACTGATTCGCAGGTACATAGCACTCCTGGTAATTATAAGCATTGGGCAATGCTCTCTCCGAACCCAACATTCACCACTGAATGGAAGAAGCTGGAGTGGGAATCTACTATCCCCGCTGAGGGTGGTGGCGAACAGCAGACTATTGCATTCAACCTAAACAAGAATAAGAGCTCAGATCCTGGTACTCAGATCACGTACTACTTCTCGGGCATCGAGTGGTATTATGGTGAAGAGAAGGAGGTTCCTAAGATGGAGATTGTTGTTGTTGATTACGTCAACAACTCTGACATGGAGGGCGATGAAGCTGCCAACTTCGTGCGCAAAGAGAACAATGGTGCATTCGAGACTGTCATCGAAGATGGCATCGGTGTCAATGGTTCTCGTGGTGTGAAGGTTCTCAGCAAGGCAGGTGCTTCTCAGGATTGGGATTCTCAGTTCTGGATTAAGCTCAACGAGCCTTTGGCTGAGGGTACAGTTGTCAATGTCAAGTTCGACTACAAGGCTTCTGTTCCTGCAAATGCTGACACACAGGCACATGGAGCACCAGGTGCATACCAGCACTGGGCTTGTATCGGTTCTCCTGCATTCACTACCGAATGGCAGACCTATAGTAAGGTTTTGACTGTCGATGCTTCAATGGCTGGTGGCAATGGTCTTGGTTCTATTGCATTCAACCTTTCAAAGGATCGTGGACAGGATGTGACATACTACTTCGATAATATCCGTGTATGGTCGGAGGTAGAACAGGAGGTCAAGAGCACTATTCCTTTGACTCCAGAAGAGAAACACGATACTCTCGTCTGGGCAATGGATAAGTGGATTGCAGGAATGATGGAAGCATGTGAGGGTCATGTCAAGGCTTGGGATGTTGTCAACGAGGCAATCGCAGGCGATGGTAATGACGGTGGTTTCTATACTCTCCAGCATGGAAGTGCCGACAATGCCAACGACTTCTTCTGGCAGGATGGCATGGGCGACCTCGAGTATGTCCGTCAGGCTGTTCGTCTTGCTCGCAAGTACTATGCTAAGTCTCTCGAAGAGAAGGGTGGCGACGATGGTCAGCTCAAGCTCTTCATCAACGACTACAACCTCGAAAGCGACTGGGACAACAACCACAAGGTTAAGTCTCTCATCAATTGGATCAAGCGTTGGGAGGAGGATGGCGTTACTAAGATCGATGGTATCGGTACTCAGATGCACATTTCTTACTACGAAGATGCCAAGACACTCGAAAGCAAGAAGAACGCTATCGTCAACTCATTCAAGCTGATGGCAGCAACAGGCAAGCTCGTTCGTATCTCTGAGCTCGATATGGGCTATGTGAAGAAGGACGGCAAGGATGCTACTCTCGACGAGATGACCGACGATATGGAGAAGCAGATGGAAGAGTACTACAAGTGGATCATCGAGCAGTACTTTGCCAACGTTCCTGCTAACCAGCAGTATGGTATCACTCAGTGGTGCTTGACCGATAGCCCTAAGGGCTCTGGCTGGCGTGCAGATACTCCTGTTGGTATCTGGGATCTCAACTGGAACCGCAAGTATATCTACCGCGGTTGGACAGAAGGTCTTGCTAAGTAATTTCTATCATAAAGGTCTCCAAAGGGCATCATGTGCTCTTTGGGGACTTCTTTATTTATACTATATGCATCTGTTCTCATTTTCTTGTATCAAACGCATTGTTCCTGCTCTTGTCTTTGCAGCCATATCAGGCTTTGTCTTGCTTGGCTTCTATCAGGATCTGCTATATACAATACATCTGCGAACGCCCTTTATAGAAGGCTCACTGTTTTTTGATGACCTCTTCAACGAGCCTTTTGGATTGATGAAATGGGTAGGCTGCTGGCTTTCCCAGTTATGCTATTATCCCCTTTTGGGTGCGATTGCCCTGATTCTGATATGGACTCTCAGCTATTTTCTTGGACTCAAAGCTTCTGGTCTGTCAACACGTTGGTCGGCTCTTTTTTTGCTGCCTTTGTCTTGTCTTTTGCTTGGGGTCGTAGGGATAGGCTATTGGGTTTATATTATCAAGGAATACGGACTGTTTTTCTCTCAGTCTGTTGCTTTTCTGCTTATGCTTTCTGTGTTGTGCGTAGTCAAGGACTATGTCCTGCCGCGCAATCACTCTTCATTCATTGTATTGCTCATTGCCATCTTGCTTTATCCAGTCGTTGGCTGGTTCAGTTTCCTGTTTGTCTTATGCGTTCTTCCTGCTTTGATTCGTACAAACGGGTTGAAAGCTCTCATTATTCTTCTGGCAATTCTATCTCCTACAATATACAAATACATTCTGTTCGATGGCACTTCCAATGAGATGCTATGGCGAGCAGGCTTCCCTTTGTTCGATGATCAGGCGGTATTCCATATCAGGCAATCTGTTCCATACATCCTTTTGGCAATTACAACTCTAGCTATTTTTGTTTTCTCAGCATTCGGTGAAAAACATAATGAAAGAAGCGAATCGACTTCCAAACGCGGGATATATGTCTATGCTGTCGTGACACTGCTTGTTTCAGCTATTGCATTTCTTGGCGTGTGGCAGTTCATGTTCAAGGATTATAACTACCTTGCCGAGATGCGAATGGTGAAATATTCTCTTGACGATAATTGGCAAAAGGTGGTTGAGGAAGCGCAACAGACTTCACGCCCAAGCCGAGCCATGGTGGTTCTGAAAAACATTGCTCTGATGAACACTGGCGAACTTGGAGACAGGTCGTTTCAGCTGAGCAATGACGGACGTGACATCAAGAACCCAGATTCGCTGAATGTCAATTCCATGCAGATTGCTGCTCCAATCATCTATTACAACTATGGAAAGATAGTGTTTGCGACACGATGGGCAACGGAGTTTGCTGTCACTTATGGTTATTCGCCATTTGTATTGATGAATCTGTGTAGGTCGGCACTCGCCAAGGGCGAGACAAAGGCAGCCGAACGCTATCTGACATTGCTCCATAGTCATTTGTTCTATGTTGATTGGCAACCAAAGCCAGTGTCTCCGCTGATTAAGGAACTTGACAGTGCTTTTGCCGATGTGCTCGACTCCGATGGCAACAATGCCGAGAACTATCTGATCAACATTTTCAGTAACTCGAGTGAATCAGGGTGGGCAACGGTGCGCGAGATAGCTTTGTTCCATTCGATGCTTACTGGCGAGCCAAGTCTCTTTTGGCCTTGTTTCATCGCCTTTGCTCAGGTTGAGCCCGACCAGGTGTTGCCACTTCACTATCAAGAGGCTTATTGCTGTTTCATGGAACGATTCCCGATAGAGATGCCATTCAAGGTGAAAATCAATGACTCGACAGTTCAGAACTATGTCTCTTTCCGTCGTCAGTATCAGGTGTTGAAGGATGCTGGATATGACAATGAAACGATAGGTGAGGCTTTGCGCGGCAAGTGGAGCGGAACTTACTGGTGGCATACGAGCTTCGGACGAAGCAGATATTGATGTGAAGTTGTTAAGATGTGAAGTTGCTGTTATGAGAAGATTTGATTTACATATTTTGTGTTTGTTTTTGGCTCTTGTCTCTTGTTCATCTCATCCCGAGATTCCAGAGGTGAGTTCCTCGGTCGATGCCTTGCCTTCGATTTTTCCAGACTATACCGATGTGACTGTGCCGTCGAATATCGCCCCACTCAATTTTATGTTAGCAGATTCTGCATATTCTGGAATTGTGGCAGTGTTCGAGTCGGCAAAAGGCACGCGACAGGTCTATGGAAAAGAGGAAAAGGTGATGATTCCTCAAGACGAATGGCAGCAACTGAGAGACGAGTCTATTGGAGGCAGCATCAAGGTTTCTGTATTTTGTCAGCAACGGTCAAACCTGCAATGGGTGGGTTTCGGTCAATTCGCTATCAATATTGCCTGTGACCCGATTGATGACTATGTCTCATACCGACTGATAGAACCAAGCTATGTTATTTATAACCGTATGTCTATTGCTCAACGACAGTTGTCTTCGTTTGACGAGTCGGAGATATTCAATAATATGGTTACGGGTAATAATCGCAACGGACAATGTATCAACTGCCATTCCTATCAGAACTATGGCACAGACAACATGATGTTCCATGTGCGTGTGCTCAATGGTGGCACTGTGATTGTAGTGGATGGAAAGCCAAGGAAGGTTAATCTGAAGCGTCAGAATACGATAAGTGCGGGTGTCTATCCTTCGTGGCATCCGACTCGCCGACTTATAGCTTTTTCGACCAACCAGACACATCAGTATTTTCACACAGCCGACAAGAACAAGGTAGAGGTGTTCGATACCGAGAGCGATTTGGTGCTTTACGACATTGACCGAGATTCTGTGCTGGTCATCGCGAACGACTCTGACCGACTTGAGGTTTTCCCTACATGGACTCCTGATGGACAAGGTCTGTATTATTGTTCTGCTCCTGCTCAGGTAGCTAATTCCGACGACTATAGGTCGGATTTTAAAGAACTGAGATATAACCTCTATTATCGTCCGTTCGACCCCTCGACATTGAGTTTCGGTGAAGAAGAGACTGTCTATGTGGCAGATTCACTGGGTAGAAGCGTCAGCTTGCCTCGTGTTAGTCCTGACGGTCAGTTTTTAGCTTTTGCCGAAGGTGGCTATGGCTGTTTCAATATCTGGCATCATGATGCAGATATCAGGGTGATGAGGCTTGCTCAGGATTCTATTGTATGTTCACAACCGATGTTTGTCAATGCCTCTGGCTTGAACTCTCAGCATTATGCCGAGAGCTATCCGTCGTGGTCGAGCAACGGACGTTGGTTAATGTGCGCAAGCCGACGTGACGATGGCAACTATAGCCGCATCTATATCTCATATTTCGATGGAGAGAAGATACATAAGGCATTCGAACTGCCACAGGAGGATCCTCAGCAGAATATCGTGCGACTGAAGAGCTATA
>JAEDEY010000068.1 GCA_016293065.1 Bacteroidales bacterium | reverse complement strand
AAACTCAAGCATCTATATCCTTTAGTCACTTTTTAGACTTTACAGACTACTAGTTGCTATAATTTGTCAAAGTTGTCTCACTAATACGGAATACCGTAACAGAGTTTGCAGGGAACTTATGTACTAAATGATTGCCATTGATACGTACCTGCTCCTTGTGTGGAACAACTTTAGTTGGAGCATCCAGGCTGTTTTCATCAAGACTACTTCCAGAAGAAAGGACTGTTGCCTCTGCCAGATCAGCCACCTTTCCGATTCCATTGAGCAGAACCTTTGTGGTAAGATCTTTATTACCGGCATTCACAACCTTGACAATAATGTCACCCGACTTTTCGTCTTTTTGTGCACTGGCACAAACTGTCTTTCTGTTTATATCAGTAAGCGAAGCCTGCTGCACCAATTTGCCATCAATATATCCCTTAACCGTGAGAGGGGATACTTCCAGACGGATGTCATACCAACGTCCTGGCTCGATTGAATAGTTGATGCTATGAGAATCCATGATCGTCTGCATCTGATTGATGGAATTGCTATAACCACCTATGTCCCAACGAGTACGATTGTTTACCCCCTTCTGATGATGGAAGTATATCTGGAAACCATTTTCCCCCGACAACTTACGAGCTTTCAAAGTAACAACATACTCTCGCCAATTGTCATTGCCAACAAAAGCAGTAACATCTTGTGCCAAAGAGTTTTGACTAAGCACACCATTGCTAACGTTCCATTCTCCATCACCCAGCATCTCCCAATCATCAATACTAGATGAGAAATTATTTTGATACAGCACTTTGCCCTTTGGCGTAGTAACCTTCAAGTCCTTAAACTCCGCACTATTCTTCCAAGTACCCAGACCAATGCCACCTGAACTAGATGGAATATCCACAAGTGGACAACCAGTCACAGAAACAGGCAGCGTAACTGTGCCCTGATTCTCAGCAAACATCTGCTGTACATAATAGCTTGGCAGACCATACCAACGATGGTTATCATAATTAATCAAGTTGATTGGCCAACGCTGATGCTCCACATTGCAGAACAAAGGAGCGTATGCAGCCATAGCCACCAAATCGGAATTGCGCTCCAATCCCGTCATAAATGCAGCTTCACCAATGGCACCTCTGAGGTTACCCTTTCCACATTGACTAGTTACGGCATACTCACCAATAAACACTTTTTCTCCTCCACGCTTGCGATTGTCATATTTATTGGCATTGAGTATGAACCAATCTGGCGTATTATAATAATGCTCGTCAATCATCGCATGAGAAGGAGTTGAAGGATGTGAGCCACTCCAGTCGTTAGAGATGATTTGCATTTCTGGAAAACGAGTCTTGATGGCATTGGCTATCAACTCGAAATTTTTGAAATAGACACTACCAAAGTTCTCATTTCCCACTTCTATATATTTTAGTTTGAAAGGTGCAGGATGACCATTGCGAGCTCTGGCTGCTCCCCATACGCTCGTTACTGGACCATTGGCATACTCAATGGCATCAAGCGCATCTTGAATCCACTGGTCTATCTCATCGGACGGTATTGTCTCCTTGTGTGAGACTCCAGCATTAATACAGAACAACGGTTCTGCGCCAAGGTCTTCAGCCAACTGCAAGTATTCATGATATCCTATGCCATGAGTTGCTGTATATCCCCATAAATTCCATAAAGGTATGCGACTGTCGAGATTACCGATGGTATTCTTCCATTGATAACGCTGAGAAATTTCCTCTCCTTCTACCCAGCAACCACCAGGATATCCATACACACCTCGCCTTTTCCGTTGCCTTCAATGACAAGTTGTGCATTGGTACTTGCTTCCGTAGGAATCAATGTGGCTTTCGTATATTTCCAAACACCTGTTACATCAGAGATGTCAGTTTCTGCCAACACGTTGTCACCAACAACTATCTTGGCTTTCATCTTTCCTTGATAAGAGTTAGGAGTGCGCAAAGCAATAGAGAAGTCATATTTCTCTCCTTCCTCCACATTCATGCCCCAGTAACCATCATTAGTAAGCGTAAAATCACCTTGCACATCAACATTCAAAAACAGTCGGTTTCTGGCGTTGAGAGGAACTGCTGGATTTTTCGCATTGGAAAGGTCAGCCTTTCTCACTTTGGCTTTGCCTTGCAAAGAGCGGAATTGCCAGAAACATAACGAATCCGCATCCTCAAAAGAGCGATTGCGCACCAACTCAGGGTAAAGACCTCCATCCACAGAAAGATTGATATCCTCTAAGAAAATACCAAAAAGTGTAGGAGAAACTGCATGTAAAGGCTTGTTTACATCGATTGTTATCGTTGCTTTTTGAGCAGCAGCCGTCATTGCCATCAAGACAAAACTGGAAATAAGTGTCTTTTTTATCATTTTAAGAATATTTATAGTTAAAAATTGTTCTGTGCAAAGGTACTCATTTTACTTTGATTACCAAACAAATTTAAGTGATTGATTAAAAATTATGTTGAAGAACAAAGGTGATTCTTAAAGAATTGCAAGGATTCATCAATAAATACTACCCAACGGTGTGGAGATTTGCCGACAAGCCGACTGGTGATTAACATTATTCAGGACAAATATTTGCCAAGTTAAAAATAAGCATTATCTTTGCACCATGAAACAATGTAACAAATATCTATGTCCGACACTGACGCTGATTGCCGCTATCAGTGTCTTTGCATTCTTCGAAGTCTTGTTCCCTTATACCTTGCGACACAAGGAACAGACCATCTTTCTCCTACTCGATAAGACATGGATCGACATGCACTATCATGAGCCAGGTTTGCAGAAATGGCTTGCTGTAGCCGGCGACTACATACAGCAGTTTTTCTTCTATGCCTGCGTCGGAGCAATGCTGATGAGTGTGCTTGTGACATTGATTGGCATTGTACTCTATAAGGCGATACGGCAGATGAAGGCTGCACGATGGATAGCAATGCCGATTGCCGCCACAGTCATGGCGTGGGAATGTTGCCGTATCTGCGGCGAAGAATATCCGATAGGCTCTACTCTACAGCTTTTGTTATGGGCGATGGCCCTATGGGCATTCGTCAAGTCATTGAAGAAATGGAAGAACCCTGATAGCAATCACGATAAGACAAGGCAGATGGCAGAGAGTGTAACGCTCTTAGTCATGATGGTAGCGTGTCTTGTGGTCGGCGGCTTCTCTCTTTTGCCAAAAGCCAAATGGTGGAACATACCACGACGCAACATCGAACGTCTCTATGCCATCGACAGCAATGCCTATTATGGCGACTGGAAAACGGTAGAGAGTCTTTCGGCTACCATGCTCGACTATCCGATAGCCCAATACTATCACAATCTTGCCAAGGCGTGTCAAGGCAGACTTGCCGAACGACTGATGGAGCAGCCGATACGTGGCACCTCCCGCCTCTTCCTCCCTGTCGATCAGAATGGCAATCATGTGCAGTTTACCGCTGCCAACGAGGTGTGGTGGATGGTGGGCGACATGACCTCAGCCGAACACGCAGCCATCCTCGGTATGATATTCTCGCCACGTCATGCAGGCAGCCGCAACATAAGACGTCTGGCACAGATAGCGATGAGACGAGGCGATCAGGAAGGTGCAATGAAATACCTGCGTCTGCTGGATAAGAGTCCCGTACATAGCCGTTGGGCAAAGAAACAGATGCAGACAGAACTGAGTCCATACACGTTGCACGACACGCTGTCGCTGACTGGCGAACATTCCGCAACGCTACGCAACCTGCTCGACCATAATCACAAGAATACGGTAGCACGCGACTATCTGCTATGCTACGACCTCTTGTCTCACAACCTCCAGGCTTTCACCGACGATGCTTTGCGCTATGGCTGTCCGAATGGTCAGCGACTATATGAAGAAGCCATGCTCGTGGTGATGCAGATCAATCCAGAGATGCGTGAGAAGTGGCAGCCAATGGTAGCCGAAAGCGCCTATCGCGACTTCGTAAGATTCAATCAGACATTCGAACAGTCGAAAGGCAACGGCAAGATGATGTACAACGAGTTCCACAACACCTATTGGTATTATCTGCAATTCCACGATCAGACGAAGAATTAAAAATTCAAGCATATTATGTACTATATAAAACAAATACTATTTATCAGCACGATGCTCATTGCGGTGGCTTTTGCTTCTTGCACGCCCACACCCAAAGACGTGGTACCTGCTACTGAAGACTTGGTAATATATCCTGACTGCAAGGATGTAGTGATACCATGCAACATCGCTCCTCTCAACTTTATGCTCAGAGGCGAATATGACGCGGTGAACGTAAGCTTTGGCGATGAGCTTCAGATAGAGAACCGTGGCAGAAAAGTGGTGTTTGACCAAGAAGAATGGCAGAAACTCACCGACAAGACACGCGAAGAGAAAGTCATCGACGTCAGCGTGACTGCCCGAAGCAGCAAAGACGGACGCTGGTATTCATTCCCTGAATTTACTTGGACTATCTCGCCCGACAGCATCGACCAGTATATCACTTACCGACTAATCGAACCTGGATATGAGGTGTGGGACAAAGTAGATATCGAAGAACGCTGTATTGAGGACTTCACAACACGCATTTTGGCAAATGGCAAGCAGCTCGGCAACCGCTGCATGAACTGCCACACTCATGGAGGAGACAAGGGGCAATACTCTTTCTTCCATCTGCGTGGACAAGGTGGTGGCACGATACTGAATCGCGACGGACACTTGCGTAAGGTGACTTTGCGCAACAAAGAGATGTCGGGAGGTGCCGTATATGGCGACTTCCACCCTTCTGGACGGTTTGCAGTGTATTCGACCAACGTCATCATACCTTCGTTCCACTCTGAAGGAATTCGACGATTTGAGGTATTCGACACATCGAGCGACCTATGCATAGCCGATTTCGATTCATCGCAGATGTGCCTTTCGCCATTGGTAACCAACACTGCTTCGACTCTCGAAACCTTCCCTTGCTTCTCAGCCGACGGCAATTGGGTTTATTTCTGTTCGGCTCCCAATCCATGTGGCGACACTATCCCTTCGGCATATCAGCTGAAAGAATACGTCAAGGATATACGCTATTCGCTCTGCCGCATATCTTTTGACTCAGAAAACGCCACGTTTGGCAATGAGATACAGACTGTCTATGATGCCGAAACAAATGGAGGTTCGGCAAATCTGCCTAAATGTTCGCCCGACGGACGCTGGACATTGATCTCTCTGTCTGACAATGGCACCTTCCCAATCTGGCATAGCGAGACGCGACTCTGCCTCATAGACTCGGTTGGCAGGATATATAAAACCGAACAAAATGGCACATATCACTCTTGGAGCCATAACTCAAAGTGGGTAGCATTTGCCTCGAAACGTGCCGATGGTCAATATGGCAGAGTATATTTTGCCCATCTCACCGATGCCGATGGCGTACCTGCATTTTCTAAACCTGTCACCCTCCCACAAGCCGATCCTGAGACCGACGATATGAACTTGCGCTCGTTCAACATCCCAGATCTCTCGACTGTCAGCACACCTTTTGACACCGAAATCATTTCGCGTCTGGTCGATCATACCACTGCCGAAGTCTTCAGATAAACTTCGGCAGCTAATATATATATAATGTTAAAATTATTGTTCTCTATTATTTTGCCATTATTTTACACCATTTTTATCCAATGCTCGAAAATTAAGTATTTTTAAGAAATTAAGCATTTGAATTTATAAGCAGAGTTATCAAAACATGCAAATAGTGATACAAAGTTGACAAAATCGATGATACTATTTTTGCTAAGCATTATACTAATCTTTCACATATTGTTAAAAGTGTTAATTGTTTTTGTTAAAACACTTCGTAAAATATTCTTATTATTAAATTAAATCTAAATTTGCAGCGCAAACAAATCATATATTCTTTGATATAGATACATATTTTTGTAACAAATTTTCTATACAATTTACACATTTATTCAATTAACAAAATCAATCATGAGTATCAAATCAAGAAAGACTTGGCTTGCAGCTGGCTTTACAGCCCTGCTTGCTGGTGGTGCTCCTGGCTTTGTAGTCCCAAGCATGATGAACGTGGCTATGGCACAAACCCAGAAGATTTCAGGTACCGTTGTTGACGAGTTTGGCGACCCAATCATTGGAGCCAACATTCGTGTTGTCGGCACTACTACAGGTGCAGTGACCGATATCGATGGTAAGTTCTCAGTGGATGCCAAAAGTGGAACAAACCTTGAGGTTTCGTTCATTGGCTATGCCACACAGATTGTCAAGGCTTCTGCAGGCATGACAGTCACTCTCCGCGAGGATGCACAGAGCCTCGATGACGTTGTCGTTGTAGGTTATGGTGTTCAGAAGAAAAAGCTCGTCACTGGTGCTACTGTTCAGGTAAAGGGCGACGACATTGCAAAGCTGAACACAAGCAATGCCTTGACAGGTATGCAGGCTACTACTCCTGGTGTACAGATCACACAGTCTTCTTCTCAGCCTGGTAAGGGCTTTAAGGTAAACATCCGTGGTGTCGGTACCATCAATGGTTCTTCTCCACTCCTCGTCATCGATGGCGTTCCATGCGGTACTGCAGATAACGGTCTCAATGGCTTGAATCCAAACGAAATCGAAAGCATCGACGTATTGAAGGATGCCGCATCTTGTGCAATCTACGGTTCGAACGGTGCAAACGGTGTTATCCTCGTTACTACTAAGCAGGGTAAGGCTGGTAAGGTGACTACTACTTACGACGGCTTCATCGGCTGGTCAAATCCTTACAAGCGTCCTTCTACTCTCAATGCTCAGGACTACATGAAGGTTGTCAACGAAACCAACTATAATATGACAGGCGAATTCGTTAATTGGAGTTCACTTGTTCCTCAGTCAGTACTCGACCGTGTGAACGGCGGCTGGGAAGGAACTGACTGGTTTGACCTTTATAAGAATGAGAACGCCATTCAGCACAGCCACTCACTCAGTGTCAATGGTGGTAGCGACCGTTCTGCTTTCAACATCTCGCTCAGCTACAGCAACCAGGAAGGTATCCTCGGTGCAGAGATGGCTTCTAACTACGAGCGTTATGGCGGCCGTATCAACTCTGACCATGTCCTCTTGCGCAATGATGCAGGTCGCGACGTGATCAAGCTCGGCGAAAACCTCACATTCTATTATCAGAAGAGCCACGACTTGGCAGAAGGCAATGGTTACTATAACATCATGCAGGGTGCTTACAAGGCATCTCCTCTCGTAGAGGCTTTCGACTCAGAAGGCAACCTCACTTCATGGGACAAGAATGGTCAGGGTCAGTATTCGACTATGATCTTCCAGAACCCAATGACAGGTCTCGTAAACGGTGAGTATAGCGCAATCAATATCAACCGCAACTTCGGTGTAGATGCCAGCATGTATCTCGAGATTGAGCCTATCAAGAACTTGAAGTGGCGTGGTTTGATGACTACCAAGTTCGGTGGTTCTACAGGACGTAACTTCATCAAGCCATTCTCTGAGAGCAGCACTAACGCCAATGGTAACTACTCTTTGAACCAGAATATATCAGCTTGGTCTTCTATGTTGCTCAACCATACTCTCTCGTATGTTCTGCCAGATCTCAATGGTCACCACATCGACGTAATGGCTGGTCAGGAAATGCAGATTTCTCTCTGGAGCTCTGGTCTCGGTCTCAGCGGTAAGGCTGGTTCAGACAATGTCAACAGTCTTGTTTTGAAGGGATTCGACTATGCAATGATGAACAACTTCACTGCAGATCAGCTCTCAGGTCACAGCGGTTATGACTATCGTCACCAGACAGACATCGTTTCAGTGTTCGGTCGTATCAACTACAACTATAAGGAGAAATACCTTATGACATTGATCGCCCGTGGTGATGGTTCCAAGAACTTCTCAAGAGGCAATCGATGGGGCTTCTTCCCTTCTGTATCTGCTGGTTGGGTTATCTCGAACGAAAAGTTCATGGAAAGCACTTCAAGCTTCATGGATTTCTTGAAGTTCCGTGCATCTTGGGGTCAGAACGGTAACTGTAACGTTGCTAACTTCCGTTATCTTTCTAACGTATCGTTCTCTCCTACTGCTTATGCCGACTTCACATACAACTTCCTTGGCGGTATCAACAACGTAGTTTCGAACAACTACATCCAGGGAGCTTATCTCAACAATGAGCCAAACAACGATCTTACTTGGGAGACATCAGAGCAGCTAGACTTAGGTTTTGATGCCCGCTTCCTCGACAGCCGTCTCGGCGTTAATTTCGACTGGTATAAGAAGACTACTAAGGACTGGCTCGTACTTGGTCTCAGCGACGACGTAAAGGGTTATGAGACAGCAGCATGGACCAACGATGGTAAGGTAGAGAATACTGGTATCGAAATTGCACTCAACTGGAACGACAACATCGGCAAGGACTTCCACTATCATGCAACTTTGAATGTCGCTACCAACAAGAACCGTGTAAAGAGCTTGCAGCAGCAGCTCGGTACTGACCAGAGCAGCGCTCTCTTCCAGAACTCATCATACATCTCACTCGTTACTCCAGGTCACCCTGTAGGTTACTTCTATGGTATGGAATACGACGGTATCTGGCAGTCAGGTGAAGAAATTGCAGCAGCACGCGCAGCTGGTCAGACAGTGCTCGCTGGTGCAGTAGCCGGTGATCCTAAGTGGATCGACTATGATGGCGACGGTGAGATCAACTACGACAAGGACCGTCATCAGATCGGTGATCCTAATCCAAACGTAAACGTAGGTCTCGTCCTCGGCTTCGACTGGAAGGGTATTGATTTCAGCGTTCAGGGTCACGGTGCTTTCGGTATGCAGGTTATGAAGTGCTATCGTACAGCTCTCCTTGCCAACATGTTTGAAAACTACGATACTACTGTTCTCGACCGTTGGCATGGCGCCGGCACAAGCAACACTCAGCCTCGCCTCACTCTCGGTCACACCAACGACCAGTGGGTATCAAACCGCTACATGGAAGATGCCGACTACTTCAAGATCCAGAACGTAACTCTCGGTTACGATCTTAAGAAGGCATTCCCAAAGATGCCATTCCAGCAGCTCCGACTCTATGTTCAGGCACAGAACCTCTATACCTTCACCGATTATAGCGGCGTTGACCCTGAAATCGGTTCAAGTGGTGGTAAGGCAAGCTGGGCTTCTGGTGTTGACGTAGGTCTCTATCCATCAGCACGTACTTATATTGTGGGTGCAAGCATCAAGTTCTAACCAAAAAATTAATGCTAAGAACAGAATTATGAAAAAGTTTTTAATGATGGCTGCCATAGCTGCATTCGCATTCACCTCTTGCGAAGACGCACTCGACAGCGAAAACTATACAGAAGCCAATGGCAGCAACTACCCTGCTTCATTGTCAGACCTTAACAAGGAGCTTGCTTGCTTGTATGGTACAATGAACCAGTATTGCGCTGACCCATTGCAGACATATTATTTTGTCAACCACATCATGTCGGATGACGCCAATGGCGCTGGTGGTACTGGTGACGTTGAGAGCCATGCTATCGGACACCTTATGGCAAACAAGGAAACTCTCTTTGATATTGCTTGGAAGTGTACATTCATCGGTATTGCCCGTGCAAATGCCATCATCGGTGTAAATCCATCGGTTCTTGAGAGCCTTGAAGAGACTTCTCGCAACCAGCTCATGGGTGAAGCTTACTTCATGCGCGGTCTCTATTACATGTGGGGTTCACAGTTCTGGGGCGATATCCCTGCATACTGGACTCCTGCAGCTCCTTCTCCATGTCCACAGCAGGATGCCGAGACAGTGATCTGGCCTCATATCATTGCTGACTTCGCAACAGCTTACGAGCTGATGACATTCGGTCAGGCAGAAGAAGGTCACGCTTCAAAGGGCGCTGCTGCAGGTTACCTCGCTCGTGCATATATGTTCTACGAGGGCTTCTACAAGAAGGCTGGCGAATTGGCAACTGCTAATCTTGCCGATATCGAGATGCCTGAGACCAACGAGAAGACTCCTGCTACTGTATCAAAGCAGTATGTTGTCGATGCACTCAATGCTACTATCAACAGTGGTCAGTATTCGCTCGTAAGCGACTTCCGTCTGCTCTGGCAATACACCAACGAGCTGTCTGCTCCTGAATATCCTTATGTATCAGACTTGGCTTCTAAGGGTCAGTTCTGGCCAGGTAACGGCAACTCTGAGCAGTTGTTCCAGGTTCGTTTCTCAAACATCGCTTCTTGGAATGGTACTTATACCATGGGTTATACCAACATGACTTCACTCTATAGCGGTCTGCGCTGCGACGACGATGGTTCAGGTAATGTCAATGGTGACGCTACTACTATCCCATTCGGTCAGGGCTGGGGTCAGGGTACCATCAACGCTAACCTTTGGGACGAATGGCCAAGCAGCGACCCTCGTAAGGTGGCTACTATCCTCGATGCACCAAACGAGCTCAAGGGCTTCGTGTTCACAACATCATGCTCTGAGGATGCTGGTTACTACAACAAGAAGCTTCTGCCATGCACATGTTCAGAATCTACATTCAGCGACAACACTGACGCTTACACTTGGTGGGGCGTTTATCGCAAGAAGAACACTGAATACACCAATACCAACGGTAACTCGTTCCAGGGCGACCACTTCGGAGACATCGTGCTGATGCGTTATTCTGACGTATTGCTCATGCACTCAGAGCTCACTGGCAATGCAGAAGGCATGAATAAGGTACGTGCACGTGTAGGTCTCGAACCAGTAGCATATTCTCTCAAGGCTATTCAGGACGAGCGTCGTTTTGAGTTTGCTGGTGAAGGTATCCGTTTCCAGGACCTCCGTCGCTGGTCGGGTCGCAATGGTGGCGAGTCTTGCTTGGCAGCTCAGGCACTCCAGAAGCAGGATGGCTCACGTGTCAACTACACCGGCAAATGGACCACAATGCATCATGCATCTTCTTCATGGGCTAAGCGTTACGCACAGACCGATGGCTTCCTCATGATTCCTCCAACTCAGATTACTAATGCCAACGACGAGTCTGTACTCAAGCAGAACGCTGGTTGGGGTGCTTCGGTACCAGAGGCTAACATGAGCGGTACTCCTATTTA
>JAEDEY010000206.1 GCA_016293065.1 Bacteroidales bacterium | reverse complement strand
TAGAACTGACTGCCCGATGATTTACGTTCAGGGTTGACGTCATCGCCTTCGCGTGCTGCCGCCAGTACTCCGCGCTTGTGGAAGAGCTTCGGATAGCAGAACTCGGCAGGCAATGGCTCTCCCACTTCGCCCTCTCCAAGGAAGACTCCAGGTGCGGCACCACGGCTGTCTGGGTCGCCTCCCTGAATCATGAAGTCCTTGATTACGCGGTGAAAGAGTGTGCTGTCCAACGCTCCTGTCTCGGCAAGACGCAGGAAATTGTCGCGATGGATAGGTGTCTCGTTGTAGAGTTTCACCACTATATCGCCCTTGTTGGTCGAAATGGTCAGTTCTGGCTCTGCCACGGACTTGGTTGCACATCCGGCATTGACCATCGCCAATGCAAGTACTGTCAGGAAAAGAGAAGCAAGTTTCTTCATAGTGTCAATGGTCTAATTCTGTGGTTACTCGATCACCTTCACCTCTATCATTACCACATCGTCGATAGGACGGTCGCCCGCACCTGTCGCCACGTTCTGGATAGTGTCGATGATGTCCATTCCGTCCTCTACCTCGCCAAACACGGTGTAGTCGTTGTCGAGAAATGGTGTGCCGCCAACCGTGGTATAAGCCTCACGCTGGGCGTCGGTGAACTTTGGTTTACCTTTTTTCTCTGCTTTAGCGAAAGTCTCTTTCTGCAGCTGCTCCTGAATGGAGGCAATACCTGACTGGTCGCGATTGCGTCGCAACTGCAATATCTTGTCGCGGTTTTCCATTACGAGCGAATCGAATATCGACTGAAGCATTCTCTGCTCGAGTTGCTTTTCCATCTGGGTAAGCTTGCCGGCACTATACACCTCTCCTGTCACGATATAGAACTGACTGCCACTCGACTTTTTCTCTGGGTTCACCTGGTCGCTCTGGCGTGCTGCTGCCAAGGCTCCCTTCTTATGAAAGTACTGCGGATAGACAAACTCGGCAGGCACGGTGTAGCCAGGACCGCCAGTGCCCAGTTGAACGCCTGCTGCTGCGCCTTTGCTCTCAGGATCGCCACCCTGGATCATAAAGTTCTTGATCACACGATGGAAGAGGGTGCCGTTATAATAGCCTTCCTTTGAGAGTTTGATGAAATTATCACGATGAAGCGGTGTCTCGTCATATAGGCGGACAGTAATATCGCCAAGCGATGTCTTGATAAGTACTTTTGACATAGTATTATTTGTTTATGGAATGCAAAGTTAGTGAATTTTGCTCGAATAATTGCAAAAATCGCGATTAATTATAAAAAAATATCGACAAAATTAAACATTTTGTTCATAAACTATGCAATAAGAAAACATATTTTATTTATCTTTGCCGATGGAAAACAAAATTATAAATCAATAATACATTATTTAATTATGGAAAAGATTCGTGTAGCCATCGTTGGTTATGGCAATATTGGCAAATATGCACTCGATGCAGTTGAGACTGCTCCAGACATGGAGCTTGCTGGAATCGTGCGCCGTCAGGGCTCTGAGAATAAGCCGGCTGAGCTTGCCGGCATCACTATCGTTAAAGATATCACCGAACTCGAAAATGTCGATGTAGCCATACTCGCTACTCCGACTCGCAAGGTCGAGGAGTATGCAAAGAAGTGTCTCGCACTGGGCATCAACACTGTCGATTCGTTCGACATCCACACTCAGATTGTCGATCTGCGCCGTTCGCTCGACGCTGCTGCCAAGGAGCACAATGCAGTGAGCATCATCTCGGCGGGCTGGGATCCAGGTTCTGACTCTATCGTCCGTTCGCTCATGCAGAGCCTTGCTCCTAAAGGTGTGTCATACACCAACTTCGGCCCAGGCCGTTCGATGGGTCATTCGGTTGCCGTTCGCGCTATCGCTGGTGTCAAGGATGCTCTCTCGATGACCATCCCTGTCGGCACAGGCATCCATCGCCGCATGGTTTATGTCGAGCTTGAGGATGGTGCTGATTTCAAGACTGTCGAAGCTGCCATCAAGTCCGACCCATATTTTGTCAACGACGAAACTCATGTTCAGCAGGTGCCTTGCGTCGATGACCTCAACGATGTCGGCCATGGTGTTAACCTCGTGCGCAAGGGTGTTTCGGGCAAGACCCACAACCAGCTGTTCGAGTTCAACATGAAGATCAACAACCCTGCTCTCACTGCTCAGGTGCTTGTCAATGTGGCTCGTGCTTCAATGAAGCAGCAGCCAGGTGCCTACACCATGATCGAGATTCCTGTCATCGACATGCTCTGTGGCGACAAGGAAGAGCTCATCCGTCATCT
>JAEDEY010000067.1 GCA_016293065.1 Bacteroidales bacterium | reverse complement strand
CATCTCTGTTTCTCTTGGCCTTTCTGTCGAAGAGGTAGAGAAACTGTAAGAAAAAAAAGCATTGCTCTGTGCTTCACAGATTGTTCATCTTATCAAGATTGACAACAGAACAAGCAGACCCACTGATTTTCAGCAGAAATGCTGATTGTCAGTGGGTTTTGCAAATGTTAAGCGTTAAGTGTTAAGTGTTATGCTTGATGCCCTTGAGATATTGGGATTATGCTATGACTACTGCGGTTACTGAGCCGAAAGTTAGTTCGTCACCTACTTGGAGCTCTGTGCCCCATTGACCTACAGGATTGCCGTTGATCAGAGTTGCCGTTGAGGGGTCGTGCTGATAATAGGTTGGGCGACCGGCATGGACATTGACGCATCGGCCGGTGCAGCCGTTGCAAGGCACGAGCTTCGGACTGAGCAGACCCTTAGGACACTCTGTCCTGTTCTGTCCGTTCTTGAGTTTCATATTGCCTGCCACACCAATGATCTGGCACTGGAAAGGATCGACACTCTCGTCGTCGATAGCCACGGTGTTCCACACATGCTTGCACTTCTGCCCTATCGAGATGGTGCCCTGATACTGTGCCGACAGCTTGTCGAGATCGGTCAGCATCACGCCTGAAGTTGTGTTAATTGCGAGTTTCATAAATAGAATATAAGATAATTTGAAAATATACTACTCAACATACGTGTGCAAAGATACGACTAATAAATGAATTGAACAAATAAAATGAGAATTCTTTAACAAATTATTCGTTGTTGACAAATAGAGGAATCAAACAGGAAGCAGATTATTGAGAAATTGGCTCAGTTTGTTGAAAGATGTTTGCCAATAATCAATAGAATGACTAATTTTGCAACATGAAAACGAATAGGTTAAAAATTTTTTTATTTTTATTTTTGTGCATTTTGACAGGTTGTGACCAGTTCCGATATCATCCATACGAGAATGTGGATAATATTGCTACGCAACTGACCGAGAAAAATGTCTCTGTGATTGAAAAGAATGGAAGGGGACTCGACACCATAAGGTTTGCATTTATTTCAGACACTCAGCGCAATTATGACGACACAAGAAAGGCAGTGGATTACCTGAACAGTTGCACTGAGCTTGACTTTGTGTTACATGGCGGAGACTTGACCGATTTCGGTCTGACGGAAGAATTCAGATGGATGACAAAAGAACTGTGCAGGCTCAAGCATCCTTGGCTCACCGTGATTGGCAATCATGACTTTCTCGGCACAGGCGAACATCAGTATCGGACCATATATGGGCCATACAACTACTCGCTCAATGTCGGGCACCTGCATTTGGTGTGTCTCAACACCAACTCGCGCGAACAGGAATACTCGATACCCGTTCCCGACTTTCATTTTCTCGAAGATGACATAAAGGAAGTGCAAGAAATCAACGCAGAGCATCCCGACAGCATCACACACACAGTACTCATGATGCATTCGTGCCCTGGCGACGAGCAGTTCAACAACAACGTTGCTATTCCGTTTATGGTCTATGTGCGCCAATATCCGGGATTGGAAAAAGAGGCATCGGTCTTTACAGAAGCCGACATTGAATCGTGGGACATAAGCGAAGAAGACAAGAAAGCCATAGTAGGTACCTTCCGCTACGGCTTTGTCATCAACGGCCACAAGCATCATCACGATCTGATTCAGGCACTCAACTACAACTGCCTCTTCTACGGCATTCCTCACATTGGCGAACGCGAGATCTTCTACTTCACTATAACACCCGATGGTTTTACTTATGAAGTCAAATATTTCTAAAATAGCATTTTGTCATATTCTGATTGCCTTGGTATTGTGCTGTTCGGTGCAGAAGATTTCGGCACAGGAGAATGTCGTAGAGGCAGACAGCATTGCCAACAAGAGAGTCACCAAGTATCAGAAGAGGGTGGCAACGGCCAGGGAGCACTGGATGAATCTGCTGCCCAACATCTCAATCGTGCAATATGCCGGCAACATCGGCTTTGTTTCGGCAGGCTTGGGTTGGGACTATGGCAAGCACGACCGATGGGAGACTCACCTGATGCTGGGATTCCTTCCGAAGATGGTGATGAACGACGACATGCTGACACTGACAATCCGCGAAAGTATCTGTCCGTGGGAAGTGAAATTCAATGACCGTTTTTCCTGCAATCCTGCAACATTCTCATTGGCACTCAATACTGTATTCAACGACGAGTTCTGGTACACAGAGACCGAACGCTATCCTGGAGACTATTACCGCTTCTCGTCGAAGATGAGAATACAACTCAGCATTGGCGGGCAGATCAACTTCATGCTCAAAGACAACAAGATGATGACCGACCGACTGACTTTCTATTATGATGTATCGTCGTTCGATCTGGCAATCATATCATACGTCCCGAACAAGCGTCTTGAGTTCAAGGACATATTAGCCTTGGGTATCGGACTGAAATACAAGTTCTACTGATCTGAGGCATGAACAGAAAAAGCAATCCCCGACACAGTCGAAACTGTTGCCGGGGATTGTATTTATGAATACAGGAATCGTTTGATACTCTTCTTAGGAGTCTTCTCAAACTCCTCCTTCATCAGTTCGAACTTTGAGACATGAGCATAGGAAGCTAGCTGCGAATTGAGCGTTTTCTTGTTGCTTTCATAATACTTCAGAATCTGCTCGTCGTCGGTAAGGCCATCGGCAGCAGCGGCATCTCGGTCGGGGAAAATGAGAGAGACGAGCTTGACATCACGCTGAACGACAATATTCTCTGCCACATATTTGAGCTTAGTCACCTCATTCTCAATCTCCTCCGGATAAATATTCTGACCTGTGCTGCTGAGGAGCATAGTCTTGGCTCGACCCTTGATGAAGACATTACCCTTCTGGTCGATGACACCCATATCGCCCGTATGAAGCCAGCCATCGCCATCGATAGCCACCTGAGTTGCTTCTTCGTTCTTATAGTAGCCCAACATGACATTCATACCCTTGGCTACAATTTCACCTGGGGTATTGTAAGGGTCGGCACTGGTGATGCGAATCTCCATGCGAGGCACCTGTCGTCCACAAGATTGTGGCACGAAAGACTTCTTGTCGCTATAGCAGAGAATCGGAGCACACTCGGTCATTCCGTATCCAACGGTATAAGGGAACTTGATGTCGTGAAGGAAATCGTCGATCTCCGGGCTCAATGCAGCACCACCGATGATGACCTCATACAGCTTGCCGCCGAACGCCTTGACAAGAGCCTTGCGGAACACCGATTTAACAATCGCATTGACACCTGGCACCTTGAGAAGAGCCTGAACCACAGGCTTGTTCCACTTGGGTAATACCGCCTTGCGAACCACCTTCTCGATAATCATCGGCACAATGACAACGATGATTGGCTTGACATCGGCAAGAGCCTTAAGGATGATGGCAGGACTGAGCGAACGAGTGATGAAAGTGATGTCGATGCCGATACAGAACTCGTAGAGCACCTCGAACGACATGCCATAGACATGGGCAGTAGGAAGGAGCGACAACACACGGTCTTTGCTTGACAAATTCGGCAAGACCTCTTCGGCAAACGCCATGTTACTCCACAAGGCACGCTCTGGAATCATCACACCCTTAGGCGCACTGGTCGTTCCGCTGGTATAGTTGATCATAAGCAAATCCTCAGGATCGTGCTCATGGAACTTGATGTCGGCAGGAGTCAGTCCATCAGGATAAGCCTCGTCCAACAGCTGGTCTTTCGACTCGAAAACCTTGCGCACATCGTCATGACGACAATAGACTATCGTCTGCTCCTTGGTGTCGAGCATCACCACTTCCACTCCAGGCATCTGGTTGATATCGAGCTTTTTCCATATATTCTCGGAGATAAAAAGAAGTCGCGATTCTGAATGATTGACAAGGCGGTGAATCTGTTCGGCTGTGAACTCATTGAGCAGAGGCACAGCAACCGCTCCATAGGTAAATGCCGAAATAAGCATCGCAGACCATTGCGAACAGTTACGTCCGCATATCGCCACTCTGAAACCTTTCTCAAATCCAGCTTTTTCCCATGAAAGATGATGTTTGACAATGATATTTGCTACATCTTCAAAGGTATAAGAATCGGCTTTATAATCTGAAAAACATTTCTTTGACCAATAGCTCTTCACGCTATTCTCAAAATATCCGTTGAGACTTGTTATCATATACTTTACCAAAGGGTTTACTTCGCAAAGTTAAATATATCTTGAATTATTATCAATATTTTATAAAAAAATCACCATTAAATTGCACATAATAAACAAATTTGTGCATTTTATATAGTATTTACACATACAAATTATATAACATTGACAAATAAATATTATATTTGCCACTTGAATAAGGTGCAATCGGGCAAAGCCTTATTTGGGAAATAAAATAAGATATCTATCAAATAAATATGTACAGAAAACAAACTTGTGGCGAACTTCGTCTTGAACATGTCGGACAGGAGGTGACTCTTGCCGGATGGGTGCAACGCGTTCGCAAGATGGGTGGCATGACTTTCGTTGATCTGCGTGACCGATATGGCATCACCCAGCTCGTATTTGAGCAGACAGAAGGAAATGAAGAACTATGTGAGAAGGCTAATCACCTCGGACGTGAATATGTGATTCAGGCTGTAGGTAAGGTCTCTGAGCGTCAGTCAAAGAATAAGAATATTGCTACTGGCGATATTGAGATCATCGTGAGCGAGCTCAATATCATCAGCACTTCTGAGGTTCCTCCATTCACTATCGAAGACAAGACCGATGGTGGTGACGACCTCCGTATGCAGTATCGTTATCTTGACCTTCGTCGCAACTGCGTGCGCAAGAACCTTGAACTTCGTCATAAGATAGCGTTCGAGACTCGTCGTTATCTTGATGCCCAGAACTTCCTTGAGGTCGAGACACCTGTGCTCATCCTCTCTACCCCTGAGGGTGCCCGTGACTTCGTTGTGCCATCGCGCATGAACCCTGGTCAGTTCTATGCCCTTCCACAGTCTCCTCAGCAGTTCAAGCAGCTCCTCATGGTAGCAGGCTTCGACCGTTACTTCCAGATTGTGAAGTGCTTCCGCGATGAAGACCTCCGTGCCGACCGTCAGCCAGAGTTCACACAGATCGACTGCGAGATGTCGTTTGCCGAGCAGGAAGATGTCATCCAGATGTTCGAGGGCATGATCAAGCACCTCTTCAAGGAGATCAAGGGTGTAGAATTTGGCGATTTCCCACGTATGACATGGTATGATGCCATGAAGTACTATGGATCGGACAAGCCAGACCTTCGTTTCGACATGAAGTTTGTTGAGCTCAAGAACGAGACAAAGGACTATGAGATAGAGTCTGTTCTCCCTGCAGGACAATTCACTGTCTTCGACAGCGTACCATATGTTGGCGGTATCTGTGCCAAGGGTTGTGCAGGTTACACCCGCAAGCAGATTGATGCACTTACCGACTTTGTGAAACGTCCACAGGTTGGTGCCAAGGGTCTTATCTGGGTGCGCAAGAACGAAGACGGCTCGATCAAGTCATCGATCGACAAGTTCTATGCACCAGAAGTGATTGCAGCCATCTGTGATAAGTTTGGTGCTGAAAATGGAGACCTCATGCTCATCCTCTGCGGTGAGATGCGCAAGACCCAGAAGCAGCTCTGCTCGCTCCGTCTTGAGATGGGTAACCAGCTCGGCTTCTGCGACCCTTCGAAGTTCGTGCCACTCTGGGTTATCGACTTCCCTCTATTCGAGTGGGACGAAGAGACTCAGCGCTACTATGCTACTCACCACCCATTCACTATGCCGAATCCTGAAGATATTCCATTGCTCGACACCGATCAGGGCAAGGTTCGTTCATGGGCATACGACTGTGTCATCAATGGTGTTGAGCTCGGTGGCGGTTCAGTGCGTATCCACGATTCAGAGCTTCAGGCCAAGATGTTCAAGCTCCTCGGCTTCACTCCTGAGAAGGCAATGCAGCAGTTCGGCTGCCTCATCAATGCCTTCAAGTATGGCGCACCTCCTCACGCTGGTCTCGCCTTCGGTCTCGACCGTGTCGTATCGATGTTTGCCGAACTCGACTCTATCCGCGACTGTATCGCCTTCCCTAAGAACAATCAGGGTCGCGATATGATGATGGGTGCCCCTGGTCCTATCGATCAGGCTCAGCTCGACGAGTTGCAGATTGCTCTCAACCTAACTGAAGAATAATTTTCGACTGATTTTAGACAAAAAAGAAAGGTAAGAAATTGAGTGTTCTTACCTTTCTTTTTTCATGCACGCCAAATGCAATATATAAAAAACCCAGGGTGTTGCCCTGGGCTATGTGCAAACTGCCCATAAGGGCACTATTTGTCTTATGCGAAGAGAGCGTTGAACTCCTCGAAGCTTACCTCCTTCTCGTCGAGAGCTACAGCTGAACGGACAACACCCATGATCTTGCGGCTCACAGCACTGTCGCGAAGCTGACCACGTTGCTTCTCATCCTTAACAATCGACTGAACATACTGAGCGAGATATTCCTCTGGGAGATTGCCCATACCATACTGTGCCATCTGAGCCTTAACCATAGCCTTTGCCTCAGCCTGGATGTCCTCATCAGTTACCTTAACCTCGTTGGTAGTTGCAATCTTCTCCTGGATGAGCTGCCAAGTGAGATCCTTCATCATCTGAGGGAAGTCCTTGTCGAGCTTCTCAGCGTCACGCTTCTCATCCTTGGTGAGCAACCACTTCTTGAGGAACTCCTCTGGGAACTTGAGTTCACCTACCTGCTCCATGAGGACTGTACGAGCATCCATAGTGAAGCGATACTCGCTGTTATCGCGAAGCTGGTTAGCAATCATATCCTTGATCTTAGCATCGAAGTCCTCCTGAGTCTTGCACTCATCGCCAAAGACCTGAGAGAAGAACTTCTCCTCCATAGCAGCCTTCTCACGGTGAGAAATCTCTGTGATGGTGAAGCGGAAGTTGGCAGTGAGACCCTCAGCCTTCTCCTTGTCAATCTGGAGCATGCTTGCCATCTCGTTAGCGTTGTTGTTGGTAGCAGCAGCTGGGTTGAAATCAACCGAAGCAAACTTCTTGGCACCATCGAACTTAGCCTTCTCCTCGTCGTTGGTGAAATAACGTGGATAAACTGTAGCGTTCTCAGCAACGATACCACCCTCTACGATGTTACCCTCAAGGTCGAGCTCAGCAATGTTACCCTTGATAACATCGTCGGCTGAAGCCTCTTCAGCACTTACTGTCTCGCCAAACTGAGTGCGGAAGCCCTCAACCTGATTCTCCACCATCTTGTCATCGACCTTGATAGTGTAGTAAGGAACCTTGACTGAATTGTCGAGAGTGAGAGTGAACTCAGGAGCAACAGCAATAGCGAAGCTGATAGTGAAGTCATCGGCAGTAGCGAGATCTACACGCTCCTGGCTGTCGTCAACCATTGGCTCACCGAGCACGTTTACCTTATTCTCGTTGATATAGTCCATCAAACCCTTATTGATGAGCTTGTTCACCTCATCAACCTTGATTTCTGTACCGAAACGCTTGCGAACGAGGCTTGCAGGAACCATACCCTTACGGAAACCTGGCATCTGCATGTTCTTGCGAGCATCCTTGATAGCCTTCTCCACAGCATCATTATAGTCAGCCTTAACAATTTCAAGGCTGAGCACGATGTTAACGTCATCAACGACTTTCTTTGTAATATTCATACTATTTTCTTTATTTAAATTAATAATTTTCCATAATAAAGCGCGCAAAGTTAGTGAAAATCTGTGACATTTCCAAATTTGTGGACTTAAAATTACTGAATTACGCGAATTTTCATGCGAACGTCTTTGTTTGGACGATTTACAGCATTGGTCTCTAAATTCGAAATCCTGGAAATAACATCGAGGCCTTCCACCACTTCTCCATATATGGTATAGTCGCCATAGATATGTGGCGAGCCACCCACTGTGCTGTAGGCTTCGTGCTCCTGAGGTGTGAAATAGTCGGCTCCTGGGGTGGCACGACAGATGCTGTCCATCACCTGATTGATATGTCGTGCATATACGTTATACTCGTTGATATCTTTCATTTTGAGCATCTTCAGTGAGTCCTGAACGGCCTTGGTCACCACCTTGCTCTTCACTCGCTTGCGCAAGTCGGCATTCTTGTTCTTCTCATAGTTCTTCATCGTGGCCTCGCTCTGAACGTAACCCTCGATGATAAAGAACTGACTCATGTCGCTATTTACCACAGTCTCGCGATGTGGAGCACACAAAGCACCCTTCTTGGGGATATGGTTCTTGCGGATCTCGGCAGGAATCTCCTCATCAATATCCCCCCAGCCGATGCTCTGTCCAGGGCCAGCTGTCTTGCTATCTGGCGCACCTCCTTGGATCATGAATGTAGGGATGACTCGACCGAAGAGCGAACCATCATAATAGCCTTCACGCACTTTCTTCATGAAGTTGGCTACTGTCTTTGGGCAATCATCATATAGCATCACCTTCATATTGCCCATATTGGTCTCTATCATCACATAATGTGACTGACCATAAACGGTTGCTGCTCCACCGAAAAAGCAGAGCAGCAACATGAGTGTTATTATCTTATTTATCATGCACCGTGCATTGAATAGTTTGGAGCCTCCTTGGTGATGGTCACATCGTGTGGGTGAGACTCAAGAATACCGGCATTGGTGATACGAGTGAAGCGGCTTGTTGTGTGGAGTGTAGGAATATCCTTTGCACCACAATAGCCCATTCCTGAGCGGATACCGCCCACCATCTGGTAGATCACCTCATACAACGAGCCCTTATATGGCACACGGCTCACGATGCCTTCTGGAACAAGCTTCTTGACATCAGCCTCGCCAGCCTGGAAATAACGGTCTTTTGATCCGGCTGCCATAGCATCGAGCGAACCCATGCCACGATAGCCCTTGAACTTACGTCCGTTGAAGAGGATGGTCTCGCCTGGAGACTCCTCGACACCTGCGAGCAAACCACCGAGCATCACACTGTAGCCACCAGCAGCAAGAGCCTTGACGATATCGCCAGAATAGCGGATACCACCATCGGCAATGAGAGGCACGTCTGTTCCCTTCAGGGCATCAGCAACATCATAGATGGCAGAAAGCTGAGGAACACCGATTCCTGCTACGATACGAGTTGTGCAGATAGAGCCTGGGCCAATACCAACCTTCACGCAGTCGGCACCTGCATCGACGAGGTACTTGGCAGCATTGCCTGTTGCGATGTTACCAACAACAACATCTATGCAGTCGTAGGTAGCCTTGATGCGTTCAAGCACGCCAACCACACCTTTTGAGTGACCATGGGCTGTATCAACGACAACAGCATCGACACCTGCCTCGACGAGAGCAGCAACACGATCCATGACATCGGCAGTCACACCTACACCTGCAGCCACACGGAGGCGACCCTTTGAATCCTTGCAGGCAAATGGCTTGTCCTTAGCCTTGGTAATATCCTTATATGTGATAAGTCCTACGAGATGACCTTCATCATCGACCACAGGGAGCTTCTCGATCTTGTGCTCCTGAAGGATCTCTTCGGCCATTGCGAGATTGGTGCCAACCTTGGTTGTGATAAGATTCTCAGAAGTCATGATCTCGCTGATCTGACGAGTCTGGTCTTTCTGGAAACGGAGGTCACGATTGGTAACGATGCCCACAAGACGATGGTCAGAACCCACAACGACTGGCACACCACCGATATGATACTCGCTCATGATCTTGAGCACGTCGCGTACCGAAGCATTTGGTGTGGTTGTGACAGGAGCATAGATCATACCATTCTCAGCACGTTTCACCATGCTCACCTGATGAGCCTGAGCCTCAATCGACATGTTCTTGTGAATAACACCGATACCACCCTCACGAGCCATAGCAATAGCCATAGTCGATTCAGTCACTGTATCCATAGCGGCCGAAACGATTGGGATGTTGAGAGTAATATTACGTGAGAATTTGGTCTGGAGATTTACCTGATATGGAAGAACCTCAGAATAGTTTGGGATCAAAAGGACATCGTCGAATGTCACGCCGTCCATGACTACCTTATCTGCAATAAAACTTGACATAATTGAAACCTATTTTTGTGTTATATTGCCTGCAAAGATATGTTTTAATTTTTATATATCAAAATTTATGATGTGTTTTTTGCAAAAAGCCCATGATATTTTTCATAAACAGTCGTCAATCGCTATATTTGACTAATAAACAGAAACGACAGAATCCTGAGATTAGCAGAATTCTGTCGTCGTTTATTATTGGTGAAAACGTTTATTTCTTCTCAACGCCATTGCTCACGAACTGAATGCGTGAAGCATTGCTGATAATCTCCTTTGCAACAGCCTTGACATCGTCTGGAGTAAGGTTCTTTATAGTATCCTCAATACCTGTCTCACTGTCGTTGCCATAGAGATACTTCTCGGTGATAACGCTGAGCCAGTAAGAGTTCTCTTTCTGCTGAGCCTGATAGTTCTTGATAGCATAGTCGCGTGCACGCTGGAAGTAGTCGTCGTTGATTTCTTCTGTCAACTTGCTGATCTCGCGATAAGCAACATCCTCGATATGAGCGAGCTTCTCTTCGCCTGTCACAAAGACATAAAGCATCTGGATCATCTCCTGACGGTTGCCATAGCCTGTGGCTGCACCTGGAGAATATACACCTCCCTCCTTCTCGCGGATTGTCTCGGTCAATGTGGTCTGGGCAATCTGTCCGAGGAAGTCGAGAGCCACCTGTTCCTTCATGTTGTATGGCTTGTCAAAGAGACAGAACACATTATATACAGTGGTCATAGGCTGAGCCATTGGCAGGTCGAAACGGTTCTCACGGCTACCCTTGGTCATATAGATATAGCCTTTGTCATACTTCTCTGTTGCCTTGCCTGTTGAAGGAAGAGCAGCGATATACTGTTCAGCCATCACCTTGAGGCTATCCTCGTCGATGTTACCGATCATGAAGAAAGTGAAGTCGGCAGCATTCTTGGTGAGCGATGCAGCCTTGTCGAGCATGTTCTTGTAGTCAATCTGGTCGAACTCTGCCACAGTGGTAGGATACATCTCCTTCTGACCCTTGTAGATTGTGCAAGTGAGCGAGTCGTTCTGAATCTTGTTTGGTGTACCTTCAGCCATTTCCATCTGACTGCGGTT
>JAEDEY010000066.1 GCA_016293065.1 Bacteroidales bacterium | reverse complement strand
CCAGCCTGGATACTTTTATGCAGGATGGGATCAAACCTGTAAGGTTGAAACCAGCCTGGATACAATTTATTTTTTATAATTCATGGAAAAAGTAGAATTCTTTCTTGAAAATTTAAGTTATCTTTGGAGTTATACAGGTTTTGCCAATGTCGAGCTTGGTAATGTTTTGATGACTATCGTGGGATGTATCTTTATTTATCTTGCAGTTGCCAAGCATTTCGAGCCTATGCTCCTCATCCCTATCGGCTTCGGTATTCTGGTCGGAAACATTCCCTTCCCTCTCGAAGCAGGTCTCCGCATCGGCATCTATGAAGACGGCTCTGTGCTCAACATCTTATATAGTGGTGTGAAGCAAGGCTGGTATCCACCGCTCATCTTCCTTGGCATTGGTGCCATGACCGACTTCTCGGCTCTTATTGCAAATCCTAAGCTTGTTCTGGTGGGTGCTGCTGCCCAGTTTGGTATTTTCGGAGCATACGCCATTGCCCTTGCCCTCGGATTCGACCCTCTTGAGGCTGGTGCCATCGGCATCATTGGTGGTGCAGACGGACCTACTGCAATCTTCCTGTCAAGCAAGCTTGCTCCTCATCTCATGGGTGCTATTGCTGTAGCTGCCTATTCATATATGGCACTTATCCCAGTCTTCCAGCCTCCTATCATGAAGATGCTCACTACCGACAAGGAGCGCCGCATCAAGATGAAAGCACCAGGAGCTGTCAGCAAGAAGCAGAAGGTCATCTTCCCTATCATGGGTCTTATCCTCACCACATGGATCATCCCGTCGGGTCTGCCATTGCTCGGTATGCTCTTCTTCGGCAATATTCTCAAGGAGTGCGGAGTGTGCAAGCGTCTTGCCGACACTGCCAAAGGTCCGCTCATCGACATCGTGACTATCCTCCTCGGATTCACCGTAGGTTGTTCGACTCAGGCCAGCACTTTCCTCACAATCGAGTCGCTCGAGATTTTCGGACTTGGAGCGCTCTCATTCCTCATCGCTACTGCCAGTGGCGTGCTCTTTGTCAAGTTCTTCAACCTCTTCCTCAAAGAAGAGAACAAGATCAACCCGCTCATCGGCAATGCTGGTGTGTCGGCAGTGCCAGACGCAGCTCGCATCTCGCAGGAAGTAGGATTGAGATATGATAGCACCAACTACCTCCTCATGCATGCCATGGGTCCGAACGTAGCAGGTGTAATCGGCTCGGCTGTAGCTGCAGGTGTGCTCCTCGCCTTCCTCGGATAATGGCTTGCAATAGTAAAATTCCCTATCAACGGAATTTTTCGAATCTACATATTTATTTTAATAACTAATTATCGAACTAACTATGGGAATGCTTAAAGAATTCAAAGAGTTCGCAATGCGCGGCAATGTGGTAGATATGGCTGTCGGTGTAGTAATCGGCGGTGCATTCGGAAAGATTGTCACATCTTTGGTCAATGATGTCATCATGCCTCCTATCGGAGTCTTGCTTGGTGGTGCTGATTTCAAGGACTTGAAATGGGTAATCAAGGAAGCTATCGTCGATGCTGAGGGCGCTGTCACTGCTCCAGAAGTAACACTCAACTATGGCGCTTTTGTCCAGACCATCATCGACTTCCTCATCGTAGCTCTCGCTATTTTCTTCCTCATCAAGGCTATCAACAAGCTGTCAAACCTCAAGAAGAAGGAAGAAGAAGCAGCTCCTGCTCCTGCCCCAGCTCCTGAGCCAGAACCAAGTGCAGAAGAGAAGCTCCTCACCGAGATCCGCGATCTTCTCAAGAAAAACTAATTCTATCTAATCTATAAAAAGACTGCAATAAGAGGATTCTTATTGCAGTTTTTTTGATTATTACTAATTCCTGTTATGGATAGGCCTTGGAGTGTGGTAGTGAGTTATGTTGTTTTTTAAATCGGAGAAAGAATAAACGAGTAGTGGCAAGGGCGATTGCCATCGATGGTATATTCGGGCAACGTGCGGCTGCCCCATGTATCGACACCACCCACACCATGGATATTCAGGTCGATATTGATATTGACAAACTCGCCTCTGTGCAACTCATAGGGATGCTTGACGCCAAGGTCTTCCTCTCCATAGTCCCACACACGGACACATAGAGGCTGGCAGCCCTTGACGCAAAGCTTATGGTCGGGAGAGTAAAGATTGAACCACCTGATATCGCAGCGATTGCCATTATCCTGAGGACGCACATAATCGACCTGATAATCACTGAGAGACATCCTATAGACAGAGATGTCATAACCACTCTTTCGATCGGGATAATTCTCCCATGGGCCTCGTCCATAATATTCTATTGAAGCAAAATCGGCAGGCATCCGCATCCGCATTCCGAACTTTGGTATCAGTGGAATGTCGGTTGCCGAAGGGCGATAGTCGGCTTCGACCTTTATCTCTCCAACAGCATTGATGCTGTAAGTCAGGTCATAGTCGGCACCTACAGGCAACGAGAATGTTGCCTTTACGGTTGTTATGCCTTTTGACGAAGCGACATCGATAGACTTCAGCTTTCGCTCCTCTCCTGCTTTCTCCCATGAAGCCACACGTTGAGCAAAGCCCGCAGCACGCTGGTTGTCGTTTTCGGGTTTCCAGAAATATGGTTCCAATGGAGCTTTGAGCAAGTTCTCTCCATCGATATTTATCTCGGAAACAGCGCCATTGAAATCGATCACCACACTTCCCATTTCGGTACTTATAACATAGCCACGAGCCTTATCCTTTTTCACCTTTGGTGCTTTGTGCAAAGAAGAAAGTGCAGATGGATAATGGTAAGGATCGACAATAAATTGCTCTGAAGCCACCACAAAGCCTTTCTTTGCCCATGGCGTATCGTTTTTCAATATTGCCTTTATCGTCAAGATTTTCTCACCATCCACAATTGTGGTATCGGTGACATAGTCAAAGTCGGAAATCTCGACCATAGGATCCATGCTCTGCTTCTCAATCCTGCCATTCGTCATCGAGAAGTGGATAGGCTGATAGACATGCTTCACCTCATAATAGTGAGGATGTGGCTTGCGATCGGGACCAATGAGTCCGTTAATACAGAAATTGCCATCATTAGGCATATCGCCGAAGTCACCACCATAAGCCCAGTACTCATCGTCCATGAGTTCGAGACTGCTCGACAGTCGCATCTTGCTGCCGTCCTTGGGTTTGGCAAGACCTTGGTCCACCCAATCCCAAACAGCAGCACCTGCAATAGTCGAGTCGGCATAGATCACATCCCAGTACTCCTTGAAATTACCCATCGAGTTACCCATTGCGTGTGCATACTCGCGGGCGATATATGGCTTGTCTGTCACTTTTGCTGCATTAACCTTCATCATCATAGGCGTAGGATAGCCCTCGTCGTAAAGTGAAGAATAGCGAGGATGGCCGTCGTAGAACGGCAAGAACGACGAGTCGAAGCTCTTCACCTTGTCGTACATCGCCTGAATATTTGGGCCGATACCTCCCTCGTTACCAAGACTCCAGAGTATTACACACGGATGATTCTTGTCTCGTTCAACAAGCGAAGTTGCCCTATCGACATGAGCCTTCTCCCATTCAGGATCTTCACCCATCTCTTGGTTGGCATAGCCATAGCCGTGGCTCTCCTGATTTGCCTCGTCCATGACATACATGCCATAACGGTCGCATAGCTCATAGAGATAAGGACGGTCGGGATAATGGCTTGTGCGCAGGAAGTTGATGTTGGCCTGTTTCATCAGGGCAATGTCTTTCTCGTATGTTGCGTCATCCACATATCGTCCTGTGCGTGGATGATGGTCATGACGGTTCACACCTCTCAGCTTCACGTTCTTGCCGTTCACCTTAAACACCTCTCCCACACACTCCACACGCTTCACGCCGAGGTGATAGTCGAAATGTTCTGTGGTATTTCCCTTACTGTCAATGAGTTCAATGCTGAACGGATAAAGGTTTGGACGGGCAGCCGACCAAAGAAGGGGATTGTCGATTGTATATTCGAGAGTTGCCGAAACAGTATCTCCTATTGCAATATCCTTTACTGTGCCTTCAACATTCTTTCCATTGATATTTAGTCGGACTCCCATTCCTTTTGCCACCTTACTTCCCTTGTTGCAAATCTTGACATCGGCCGATACAAAAGCCTTAGAAAAACCATCGTTAGGCTTTGCCGTCACCTTGTAGTCGGCAATATGCACAAGCGGACGCACCCAAAGCTGCACCGAACGGAAGATGCCGCTCAGTCGCCACATATCCTGATCTTCTAGATAACTGCCGTCGCTCCAGCGGTAAACCTCTACTGCCAGACGGTTCTCTCCTTTGTGCAGATACTTGGTCACGTCGAATTCGGCTGGTGACATGGAGTTCTGGCTATAGCCCACTATCTCGCCATTCACCCACACATACATTGCCGACTCCACACCTGCGAAATGCAGAATGACATTCTGTGAAAGCATCTCGTCGGTGACATTGAAGAATGTGACGTACGACCCGACAGGGTTTCTCTTTGTGTATGCCGTCCAATCTTGAGGCGGTTCTGAGGTCACATAAGGACGATTGCGCACAAATGGATAGCTGATATTAATGTATATAGGAGTGCCATAACCCTGTGTCTGCCAGTTGCCAGGCACAGCAATCTTATCCCACTGACTCACGTCGTAGTCGGCAGCTTCAAAGCCCTTTGGACGTTCAATGGGGTTAGGAGACCAACGGAAATGCCACTGTCCGTCGAGCGACACTATCTCGCTGCACTCCTTCTCGCGCGAAGGCAGCTGAAGAGTAGAGTGATATGGCAGTTTGTTGATGCCAAGCACAGCAGGATTCTCCCAGTCGTGCACCTCCTTCTTTTCGCCAGAATTTGGAATATCGGCACTCAGTTGGTCGGCAGAAGGCAGTGGCAATACAGGCTTAGTGGTTTGTGCGACAGACATCACAAAGAAAGCCAGCGACAATAAAGACAGCAACATCTTCTTCATATATGTCAAATTTGATTTATGCTTAGAAAGTAATCAATATCCTGAACACCTTTCCTGGCGCTTCCGTCCACTTCGCCATAGCCATAGGAGCTTCTTCGGCTGGCACTTCCATGCTGATAAACTCATCAACAGGGCATGTGCCGCGCTCGAGATAATGGATGACGGCACGGAAGTCGGAAGGCAAGGCATTGCGCGAACCTCGGATGTCGAGTTCTTTCTGAACGAATAGCTTTGTCTGGAACGACACGTCGGTCTTGGCATAGCCAATACAGATGACACGGCCTGTGAATGCCACCTCATTTACAGCCATCTGATAGGTAGGTGCACTGCCCACGGCTTCTATCACCACATCGGGACCGAAACCGCCAGTCATCTCCAACAGACGAGCATGAACATCTTCGGTCTTGCTGTTGATGGTGTATGAAGCACCCACGCGTCGTGCCAAGGCAAGTTTTTCGTCGTCAATGTCGGCAGCCACTACTGTTGCGCCACGGAGCACCGAGCGCACTATGGCACCCATGCCCACCATACCGCAGCCAATGACCAGCACCACGTCGATATCGGTCACCTGAGCCCTCGACACTGCATGGAAACCCACACTCATCGGCTCTACCAATGCACAGATGCGCGGAGTGAGTTGTGGGGCAGGTATTACCTTCTCCCATGGCATCACGAGATACTCGCGCATGGCACCGTCGCGCTGCACTCCGAGTGTCTGATTGTCCTTGCAGGCATTAGGTCGGCCATTACGACACGATGCACACTTGTTGCAGTTGGTGTAGGGATTGAGCGTGACGGTCATCCCTGGCTTGAGTCCTTCGGGCACTTCGCTGCCTACCTTCAAGATGGTAGCACCCACCTCATGACCTGGAATCACCGGCATCTTCACCATAGGGTTCTTACCGAGGAAGGTACTGAGGTCAGAGCCACAGAATCCCACATATTCCATCTTCAGAAGCACCTCTCCGGGCTTCAGTTCATTCACATCGTCTATTTCCACGAGCGTCATCTTGCGCTCTTCTGTTATCTGTATAGCTTTCATTGTTTTATTCACTCATATTTTTTATATAAGGTAATTCTATCAAGTTGTCAAATCCATAGAATCTCTTGGCATTTCCACCAAGGAAGGCTGTTTTGTCGGCATCACTCAGTTCGCGCGACTTCAAGATGAAATCGTATGACATACGATAGGTAATGGCAGTGATGGTGCGAGGATAATCGCTTCCCCACATCAGTCTGTCCATGCCTACCCAATCAGAGGCTTGGCGGATGCTGCGCACTGCCGATGGGAATGGATAGAACTCTGAGTTGTAGAGCCATGTTATTCCACCCGACTCAATCATCACGTTCTCTCCACGCAAGGCGAGTTTCACCTGACTCTCGAATGCCGATGTCGTCACCATACCGAAATGCCCGATTGCGACTTTCAGTTCTGGACATTCTTCGATTATCTCTCCCATCTCGGCTATCTGCCTCTCGTCTTCGCCCAAGCACATCGACAGCACCATGCCCTCGCGCTCCATGTATTTGAACATAGGCATCATGTTGTGAAGCGGAGTCGAAAGGCGATGTCCGGGGATGGCTATACCTTTCAATCCCGCAGCCCTAAGTCTTGCAGCCTCGTCCTCTGTGTGGCACATGCCCATGCAGAAGAATCTATCGGGCCACTGCTTCTGAACCTCAGTGAGATAGTCGTTCTGGCATCCGTCGATTATTTCTTGGACAACCACCGCAGCCGACACCTGAGCATAATCCATATTCGACAGGAACACTTCGGCAGTGTTCCGTCCGTCTATCATAAATGGCGGCAACATCTGTCGTTCCTCGCCGAAAAACAACGAGCGCGACCCATTCTTGTCCATCGTCTTTATCCTTTGACCATCGACTTCAGTATCCTGCCTCAGCCACAAATGAGAATGTGCATCAATAATCATGATCAACAGATTTGCTTATTGTTCAACTGTTCTTCCACCTCACGCCCATCTGGTCGCCGATGATCTCATGTACCTTTTCTACCAACTGCCAGTCGATAGGCTCATTCACATACTCTATGTTCTTGAGTACATTCTTGGGATTGGCACTGCTAAAAAGAGTCGTAGCAATATGGTCGTTGCACGATGTGGAATACTGTATGGCAAGTTTGTCGATGGGATAACCTTGACTTTCGCAATAGCTCGCAGCACGGGCGCACGCCTCGCGCAGGGCTTCGGTGGCTGGATGCCAGTCGGGAGCTCCACGCATCGAAAGCAATCCCATTGAGAATGGCGAAGCATTGATAATACCAATGCCCTGACTTTCGAAGAACTCGAAATACTCGGTCAACAGGTTGTCGTTCAAGCAATAGTGGCAGAAATTCAAGACACTATCCACAGTTCCCGCTTCACTGTGCTCGATGACCCACTTAAGGTTTTCGGGCTGCAAGTCGGTGATGCCCACATGCCCAACCACACCTTCCTTTCGCAGTTCGACAAGAGCTGGAAGCGTCTCATCGACCACCTGCTGCAGGTCGGCAAACTCTACGTCGTGAACATTGATAAGGTCGATATAATCGACATTAAGCCTCTCCATGCTCTCATAGACACTCTCCTTGGCTCGCTGGGCAGAATAGTCCCAATAGTTGACACCGTCTTTGCCATATCTGCCCACCTTGGTCGAGAGCACATAGCGGTCGCGCCTTATCTCTTTCAATGCCTTGCCCAACACGGTCTCGGCCTTGAGATGCCCATAATATGGCGACACATCGATGAAGTTGATGCCTCCATCGACTGCTGTATGTACGGCCCGGATTGCCTCATCTTCCTTGATTCCATGAAACACCCCTCCTAACGACGATGCGCCAAACCCGAGGTTCGACACTCGCAATCCTGTTTTTCCAATTTCGTTGTAAATCATATTATTATATTTTTAGTTAACGATTCTATTGCTGCAAGACTATCACAAACCCACCTCTTGGCTGACAAGTCATCTTGGCTGGGATTCTTCCCTTGGCCGACTTTATTCTCCATGGCTTAGGATTGTTGGCTGGCAGGTCTCCCTTGTAGCCAGGTCTATCGATAAAAAGAGTGTATTTGCCTTTTGGCAGGAACGAGGTGTCGAAGGAGAGAGTCTGCTGCGAGTCCTTGCCATTGATGCCGGCAATGTACCATGTGTTGCCGCTTCTTCTCGCCATCACTACCCATTCGCCTGGATAGCCGCTCAGGAGTCGGGTCTCGTCCCATGTGGTCGGAAGTGACGACATAAAGTCTCTTACCTCTTTAGGCTGAGGCAGATAGCTCTCTGGCTTATCAGCCCAATGGAGCAACGGAGACTCGAAGAGCACAGGCAAAGCGAGTTCGTGGGCATGGGTAGTGATATGCTGATGCTGTGAGTCAGAGAACGTGCAAGGGGTGTAATCCATCGGACCTATCACGTTGCGAGTGAAAGGCAGAGTGGCGTTGTGAGCGGCAGCCTTCAGTGTGAGGGTTGCCTTGTTGTTATACCACTCAGCACCATACACAGCCTCTACCGAGAGGAGGTTTGGATAGGTGCGCTGCCATCCTCGTGGTATGGTTGCTCCGTGGAAGTTGACCATAAGATGGTGACGAGCTGCACATTCAAGCAAGTCGATGCAATACTCCATCGTCTCCTGCTTGTCGCCTGCAAAGAAGTCGATCTTCACTCCTGCCACACCCATCTTCTCGAGCCATGCGAACTCACGCTCACGATTCTCTGGAGCATTGAGTCGCTCGTGAGGGCCAGGTGCTCCCCATTCCTTGATCCAAGCGGTGGAAGAGTTGTACCACAGTAATGGCTTGATGCCTTTCTCGTGTGCATAGCGTATGGCATCCTCGACGTTGCCACCGTTGTGCATCTCGTCCCATTCGGCATCGATGAGCACGTATGGCCAATGCATCTCCACTGCCATATCCACATATTTACGTATGATCTGATAGTCGTTTGAGCCATGGTTGTATGCCCAATAGATCCACGACACATTGCCAGGTTTGATCCACGACGTGTCCTCGATGCGGCAAGGCTCGCTGACATCGGTAACGAGTGTCGAAGCCACCACGTCTTTCAGCTCTCCTACTATTATCACCCTCCATGGCGAAGTCCACTGTCCAGTGGTGTTCTGCATATTCTCGTCCATCACAACTCTATACGACTCCTTGTCGAGGTCGTTGTAGAGCGACGACGCACTGTTCCATCTCTCTATTCCAGCTTCAGAAACGAGCGCGAACACATCGTCGGCAGGTTGGATAAGTGCAGGATAGCCCCAATGGTTGTTTTCATTCTCGCCAGTTGTGGTTTGCGGAAAGAACTCCTCGTAGGATTCAGTCCATTTCTGTATCCAGCGTTTCGTTCCTTCTGGTATGCTATATGTAGTCTGTTCCTCTGTTGGACGAGTGTGCTGCAGGTCGTCGAAGGCGTAGCGGAAGGCAATGCCATCGTTGTAAGCCCTTACGACGAGTCGCTGCTGTCGTCCGATATTGTCTGTATAGAGATATGTCACTTCGTTGGCCTCATTCGAGCACTCGTGACTCTTGCCTCCTATCATCGTATATGACTCCTTGATTGCCTTTGCTGGCAACACCGATTTCTTCGTCAAAGCCTTTCCGCCTCCGTCTTTAGTGAGCAAACCCACATTGGTAATCGCTATTGCTTCACATTCGCTGTCTCCGTTGTGATAAACGATCACAAAACCCTTTCCTTTCTCTCGCCATTCCAGTTTCCCATTTGGCGAAAAAACCTGTGCGTTGGCAATCATAGTCATAGCCATTGCCGCAAAAAGCATGGATTTCCTTTTCATACTTTTCAAAAATATTAGTATTGATCAATTTAAGATAATATGGCACAAAGATACGAAAATAAATCAATACTGCAATAAAAAAACAGTTATTTTTATCTATGGGTTGTATATTCATGATTTTTATGTATCTTAGCATCAGATTAATTGAATTGCAAGACAACGAAGTGCCCGATTGGAATTTTCTCAGTCGCCATAACCGTGTCTTATTCGGTGACGAGCTGAAAGATCCTGCGGTAGAAATCGGACTTCTTACCTATTGGCAAGGGATAGGCTCTCGAAGACGATGGCATTCGCCACCATCTGATCAGCCTGCCATCGATCGACACTGCGGCATACTCTCCCACTTTTGGCTGCTGTGGCTTGCCATCGGCAAAGAATGGCGATAGTTGGCTGAAGAGTTCGTCGCTTGCCTTGCCTCCTGTCGTGACTACATCAGTGCATTCGGGCATTCGGCCTATCATGCCGAGCACATCGGTCGGCTGGATAATCTCGAGGAACTTATCGCTCGCATCGTCGTTCAGACGCCGCACCTTGGTTGCGGTGTCGAAGAACGCCAGTCGTTGGGATTCGGCAAATGCCACTATCTTCTCTTTGTCGAACATCTTCTTTTCTGGAATCTCGAAATACGACTTATCGTCGAAGAAGACGATGCCCATGATTCGCCAGAAGTCGTTGATCCAATTGGGGTAAAAGAACTCTATCGACCACCTGAAACGAGGTGGAGGGAAACTGCCTAAAAACAGAGTCTTGGCTCTGGGAGGCAGAAAGGGAGAAAGCGGATGAGTTTCGATTGTCATTGGTCTATCTCTTTTAGTAATTTTTCTGCTTTTTTACGCACTTTATACAGGCGGTATTCTTTCGGGCGGAGGTATCTGCCCAATTTCTGCAGGTCGAACTGCATGGCACTGGGGCCGTCGTCCTTGCCAAGTTGAAGTCCCGGAATCTGTATTTCTGGGTTAGATATCGGCTTTGGCACATAGAACTCTCGTTCCCACATCTTCAGAGCCTTGTAGGTAGAATCGAATTTCTCTGGCCGGTGCCTTTGATGAGTCAGATCCGACCAATCAGGTTCGCCAACCCACTCATGGAGCTGCTGAATGGTCAGGTCGTTCGGCTTTGTCAAAGGTGCTTCCTTAAGGCCGAACGAGAACGCGCCATCCAAAGCCTTTTTGAAGGCATCCGACAGCTCTATCTCTCCATCTTTAGGAAGTCTGTCGCGCACCGAGTCTTGCTTTTCATGTTGCTCGACATGCTGAGCCCATGCGCTATGCAGACATAGCAGCAAGAACAAGTCGAAAGCCAAGAGATATTTCATGCCGTTTATAATTTTGCGCAAAATTAGTGTCAATCGCTATTTGTTGGCATTTTCATTCTCATCTTTTAACAATAATCCGCTGTTCAAACCCTCATATATAACATATTTATACAAAATTCGGATTTCTTTGCATAAGTCTTTTCTGCTGATAAACATTTCGTGATTATGAAATGAGTTTGACACTTTGACACTTTGACAC
>JAEDEY010000205.1 GCA_016293065.1 Bacteroidales bacterium | reverse complement strand
AAGCCGACTTTTTTGGCAATGCTCTCCGAGTCCGAGAAACGCATCGACCGGACAAACGAGATGATCTGCCGGCTTGCCGAGGCCTGCAAGAACATAGATGATGCTTACCTCGGCCATATAACATCTCTCCAGAGGTCACGTGACATCCAGCAGGAGGTCAATGTCAATCTCCGTGAAGAACTCTCACGCTGCAGAGCCGAGAGGGAGAGGCTGCTTGGCCTCCTGGAGAAGGAGATAGCCGAGAAGGACTCGCTAAGGCGAGAGCTGCACAAGGCTTCCGACAGATATACTGAGATGTTCGAGGCTTATACTCGTCTGTCGGAAATGGCAAACACATCAGGCGGCTCTTCCTCTGATGTCAAAATAAATTTGTGATATGTACAGCACCCCGGAATTTCAACTTGCTGCAGCCGCCCAGCTGCGCTGCATTGCAGAGGCTATCAAGTCTGAGCCTCTATTGCTCGATTTTCTCCGAGCCTGGGCCTACGAGCTCTGATAACGGAGACCAGTCCAGGCAGTCAAGCACCCGGCTGTTGGCCTTCCATAGCCTCTCCCAGTCCTTGTCGATATAGATGTCTGTCACTTTCATCGCCTGGTCTACGTGACAAAGGCAGTCATTGATGATGCCCTTCTCGATGCCTATCCGGTAGGCCATTGTCGCCCAGGTGTGTCTTGCCGAGTAAAATGTCACGTGCCCTTCGACACCGGTAGCCTCTATAGCTTTGTCGAAATACTTGAAAAATTGCGATTGTACCGAGAAAAATGTGTTGCGCTCTGAAATGTCAAGCAGCATCTTCTTCCCTGCCAGCGAGTCAATGAGCGGCCTGATGCGCCCGTCTATCTTCACTCTCATCAGGGCCTCGTCCATCCTCCTTCCTCTCGTCTTGCATCTCCGGTAGGTAACAACACCGTCATCATCGGCCTTTTTGCACTCGTAGAGGTCCGGCAAATTCATCCCCATCATCCCGAAACTGATTAAAAACAATGTCAGCACCCTGCGCTGCATCTCACTGCTAATGTTCGGCAGCGAGTTGATGATCATCTGCATCGAGTCCTGGGTGATGGCCCTGTGCTTCGTCTGCTGCTGCTTCGGTGGCCGGTAGTACTCGTAAGGATTTTTGATTTTGACATCATCGCTCTCGTCATCATTGTACTTGAGCCGTGCCTGCTTGAAGATATATGCTATTGCAGAGGTATAGAGGCTCACGGCCCTGGCCTTGTCTCCGTGCTTTTGCCTCAGGTAAGACTCAAACGACCTCAGGTAGCTTGATGTCATATTGGAGATGTCCAGCTTGTCGGAGCAGGCAAACTCTTCCAATGCCCTGACGGCAGAGCGGTAGTTGGCAGCGCTCCTGCCTGGCCTCTTGTCTATCTGCCCGATGACCTCCGAGGCGAACTCAAAGAAGTCCAGCCGGAACTCGCCATCAGCCCTGTTGAGCACCCTGATGACATCGTCAGGCGTGAGCGATTTGACAACGAGAGGGTCTATGTCAGCAACCTTCCTCCTCATCGAGTCCAGCAACGAGTCCACTCGCCTCTGGAGCTCACGGTCACGTATCTTCAGCGACCTGGTCAGCTGCTCCGCTGTTGCGTTGATGGTCGTGGTTATCTGCCGGCTCTGCCGATTCACTGTCATCCTGATGCGGACATTATATGTGCCGTCCTGTCGTTTGAAGCTCCTGTAGATGATGGGAGCAAATGTTATGTTAGCCATTTTTCTGCGGTTTGGCCGCAAGATACAACTATTTCACAACATTTTGCTACATTTGTTGTCAAAACTCGCTTACAAATGACACAACAAAAATAACGGCACCAGAGCCATTCATGCCATTGGTGCCGCTACAAGTGCTTGTGCTTAATGTTGAGATACCAGGATTCGAACCTGGACAGACAGAACCAAAATCTGTCGTGGCTTTTGCTATAAAACCTTGAGATGCAAGATGATAGTAAAATAGTGTTAATTTGCTTTCACAACAATGTCACAACATCTGCTCAAATGCCCTCCTGTGAAGCTATTTTTACAGCCATCTCAACTACCTGAGTCCTGGTCACTCCAAGCTCCTTTGCCGTGCTCTCTATGATGTCTGCTATTTCCTTTGAGAGCCGGAAGGCCATTGTCTTGGTATCGCCTTTTGACTTCCGGCCTGCGCCTATCCTTAAACCACCTCTTGACATATTACCTCCTGTTATATCGTTTGCGTATAAATTCCGATGCCTTGGCCAGCGCCCTGGCTATTGCCTCAAGGTCATCTGTATCGAACCGTGCATCCATCTCCGGGAACTTGTGCCTGATGACATGCAGCTCCGTGTCGTCCTCGCT
>JAEDEY010000065.1 GCA_016293065.1 Bacteroidales bacterium | reverse complement strand
AGGCAAGTATTATCGCCGAGACATCGGCAAGGATCTCGCTGCTTGGGATTGATGACAGCACCTTTCGACAAACGAAAGACCGACTATATCTTAGTCGCATTAAGTGTGGTACCCATGCTCGTCCAATATCTAATTGGCGGCATAGGTGCCATAGCTCTTGTTGCCAATTGGGTTGCAGCAGGACTTTTCTCATGGATAATCTGGAACATCATTGAAGTCAACCGCCTTGGCATATACAATCGCAACCATGCAGTTTCGATTTCTTGGCCGATACTCTCAATGGTGATGAATTTTGCAATGATCAATCTCCGTGAGATGGAGACATTGCCCGATAGAGGCATTTGGTTGAATATAGATATTGCGCAATGGATCAACCTGATACAGATGTTTGGAGGATTGCTCATCATGGTCACCGTGATGCAAACATGGCAGAACAAACTTGCTACACTCTATTTTCTTTTCTGTGGAATAGTCATTGGCGTGTTGAGTGCCATCTCCAACAATGTGATTCTCTGGCTGCTGTTGTTTCCTGGTATTCTTTATCAGATGCGTTCATGGAGTCTCCAGAATTGGGGAAGCCTGATTTCGGGTGTCATTCTCTCCATTTGGCTTTGCTATGTCGGACAAATGCTATTGCTTGGGGTCGATACTGCCGATGCCTTCATTCTTTCGTATGTTAAGTTCTATGACACCCTGCTTCCAGGGATTTTCGATTATACCCTTTGGGAGTATATCTTCATGGCCTTTGTCGCTTTACTCCTTATTATATATAGCATAGCAGGCATAGCGAGCAGTGTGGCAAAAAGCGTCAAGGCCAATGCCATCGTAATCATGCTTGCAATATTGAGTTTTCTCATCACCCTTATTTCCGTGATCGACCTTAGCGATTTGCCCAATTATATAGGGATGCTTGCCATCTTGTTAAGCATTCAGATTACTATTCATCAGTCTTGTGTCAATGACATTCGCAACGAATGGTGGACCATCTCCATCATTATCATCTTTGCAATTTTGAGCTCAGTAGCACAATTATTGCCACTTTATTAATGTCATTTTGTTAGAAAAACCTTTTTTTTTATGCAAAACTGAGGCTTTTTTTACTTTTTCTGTAAATTTTCTCCAATTTTATTTGTTTTCTATAAATTTTTGCTATAATTTTGCATCATGAAATTAGGTTATGTATTTTAAATAAAAACAACAAATTATGGACGCAAAGAAAGTTCTTGAGGATCTCAAGCGTAGATTCCCTAATGAGCCTGAATATCATCAGGCAGTAGAAGAAGTGCTCGGCACAATCGAAGAAGAGTATAACAAGCACCCTGAGTTTGACAAGGTCAACCTCATCGAGCGTCTCTGTATTCCAGATCGTGTCTATACATTCCGTGTTACATGGATGGATGACAAGGGCAACTATCAGACAAATACTGGCTATCGTGTGCAGCACAACAATGCCATTGGCCCTTACAAAGGCGGTATCCGCTTCCACAGCTCTGTAAACCTCGGAATCCTCAAGTTCCTTGCATTCGAGCAGACATTCAAGAACTCTCTCACTACACTTCCTATGGGTGGTGCCAAGGGTGGATCAGACTTCTCTCCACGTGGCAAGTCTTCAGCCGAAGTAATGCGTTTCTGCCAGGCATTCATGCTTGAGCTTCATCGCAACATCGGTCCTGATTGTGACGTTCCTGCAGGTGATATCGGCGTAGGTGGTCGTGAGGTAGGCTATATGTTCGGTGCATACAAGAAATATACTCGTCAGTTCCAGGGCGTTTTGACTGGTAAGGGTCGTGAGTTCGGTGGTTCTCTCATCCGTCCTGAGGCTACTGGTTATGGTGTCGTTTATTTCCTCCGTGCTATGCTCGCAACCAAGGGCGACAAGATCGAGGGCAAGAAGGTGCTCATCTCTGGTTCTGGCAATGTTGCACAGTATGCTGCAGAGAAGGTGCTCCAGCTTGGTGGTACAGTAATGACAATGTCTGACTCAGACGGCTATATCTATGATCCAGACGGAATCGACCGCGAAAAGCTCGATTACATCTTCGACCTCAAGCAGGTACAGCGTGGCCGTATCAAGGAATATGTTGACGAATATCCAAACGCTAAGTATGTAGCAGGTCAGAAGCCTTGGTTTGAGAAGGCAGACATCGCTCTTCCTTGCGCTACTCAGAACGAGTTGAACGAAGAGGCCGCAAAGGCACTTGTTGCCAATGGCGTGATGGCTGTATGCGAGGGTGCAAACATGCCAACTACCCCTGAAGCTATCAAGGTATTCCAGGATGCTAAGATTCTCTATTCTCCAGGTAAGGCATCTAACGCAGGTGGTGTATCTGTATCTGGTCTTGAGATGACCCAGAACTCTGAGCGTCTCTCATGGACTTCTGAAGAAGTTGACGCCAAGCTCCTTTGGATTATGGAGAACATCCACGAGAACTGTGTCAAGTATGGTACCGAAGCCGATGGCTACGTCAACTATGTCAAGGGTGCCAATGTTGCTGGCTTCATGAAGGTGGCTAAGGCAATGATGGCGCAGGGCGTATTCTAAAGACTCTCTATTTCACAATAGAATAGATAAAGAAAACAGACGGGGTTGCATATTGCAGCTCCGTCTGTTGTGTTATAGAAAAATCGAAGTGGATTACATGTTCATACCACCGTCAACCTGGATGACCTGACCAGTCACATAAGAAGAGAGGTCTGAAGCGAGGAATGTTGCTACATCAGCAATATCCTCTGGCTTACCACCACGACGGAGAGGAATCTTCTTCATCCAATCAGCCTTGATCTCGTCAGAGAGAGCAGCAGTCATGGCTGTCTCGATGAAACCAGGAGCAATAGCATTTGCACGGATACCCTTAGGTCCCATTTCCTGAGCAACCGACTTAGCGAGAGCAATCATACCGGCCTTTGACGCTGAGTAGTTTGCCTGACCGGCATTGCCATGAACACCAACCACAGAAGCCATGTTGATGATTGAGCCACCACGCTGACGCATCATAATAGGGATAAGAGCATGAGTGAAGTTGAATGCCGACTTGAGATTGACATTGATGACAGCATCCCACTGAGCTTCAGTCATACGGAGCATAAGGCCGTCCTTGGTGATACCTGCATTGTTGACGAGGATGTCGATGTGACCGAAGTCAGCCTTGATCTGAGCAACTACCTTCTCGGTCTCCGCAAAGTCGGCAGCATTGCCTGCATAGCCGATGCACTTTACGCCGAGAGCAGCGATTTCAGCCTCTGTAGCCTTGATGCCAGCCATCATATCGTCGTTGAGAGCGAGATCAGTAAAAGCAACATCAGCACCTTCGTTAGCGAACTTTACGGCAAGAGCCTTGCCAATACCACGAGCAGCACCTGTTACAAGTGCAACCTTTCCTTCAAGAAGTTTCATAATATATTTTTTAATGAGTTAATAAATTAGTACCTTCGTCCTGTTCGGATAATGCCGTAGAAAATCATTTTAAATATTGTTTCGCGCACACGTATTGTTGGGACACCGAGTGCCGTAAACTGACCCTTGATATTGGGCAAGTCAAGACCGCGCAGCGCATAGTGTATGGTGACAGCCACAACCGATGCATTATCAACATCGAAAGTGCCCTCTTCAATGCCTTGCTGAAGAATGGCACGAAGAATGGCAAGTTCACGAACATCAAGTCGGCGACGGGCATGTTCGAGTTTGATGACATCACGGAAAAACTCAGCCTTTAGCGAGCCATTGCGCACAACGGTATCCTTGACCTGATCGAGTCGGCTAAGTATATAACGCTTCAGTTTCTCGTCGGCAGGGATATTCAGCGGGAGGATATCTTCAATATGTTCGATGATGCGATTGGTCTCGGTTTCAACTACCGCCATAAACACCTCTGACTTTGACTTGAAATATGTATAAAGCGTACGCCGACCCTTGCCCGACTTAGCTGCGATTTCGTTCATCGTAGTATTGTCGAAGCCTTGCGTTGCAAACAGCTGACGCGCTACCTCTATGAGTTCAGATCTTGTATTATTGCTCATTTCGATTAATTCTGTGCAAAAGTAATGATTATATTTGAAAGTCGAACTTTTATTGACGAAAAAAGCATTATTATCATAGAAATAATGCTATTCAGCACATTTTTGGCAGTTTGAGCGCATAAAACTGCATTATTTTGTTCACATAATTGGGATATATCTATAATTTTATTATTTTTGCACAAGACGAAATTATAAAACACCGATAAATCTATACTCGATATGAACTATTTGAAGTTTGACAAGACATTGCTCACCAACCTCGAGGAGTCGTTGCCAATCGAATATCTGCGCACCAACAAGTTGGGTGCTTATTCGGCAACTACTGTCACAGGCTGTAATACCCGCAAATACCATGGTTTGCTGGTGACACCTGTCCCTGAGCTAGATGACGACAACCATGTTCTTCTTTCATCGCTCGACGAGACGGTGATACAGCATGGTGCAGAATTTAACCTTGGTATTCACAAGTACGAAAGCGACACGTTTGCGCCTCGCGGTCACAAGTACATTCGCGAATTCAACTGTGAAACCATATCAACCACCACTTACCGTGTGGGAGGTGTTATTCTGACACGCGAGAGTTTCCTCGTTCTCAACGAACAGCGAGTACTGTTGCGCTATACGCTCGTAGATGCACACTCTGAGACAACCCTCAAGTTGCGCCCACAGCTTGCATTCCGCAACGTCAACGAACTGACCCAACGGAACAATCAGATAGACCATTCTTATCAGGATGTTCCGAATGGCATTAGCCTTTGTCTCTACAGTGGCTACCCAACTTTGTATATGCAGCTGAGCAAGGAAGCCGCATATCGCTCTTGTCCTGATTGGAATCTCGGAGTGGAATACCCACGCGAACAGGTTCGTGGCTATGCCTACAAGGAAGACCTTTATATGCCTGGTTACTTTGAGGTTAGCATCAAGAAGGGCGAGTCGATAATCTTCTCGGCTGGCACTTCTCCTGTCAACCCTAAGAACCTGAAGGCTCTCTTTACTCGCGAGCTAAAGTTACGCCACCATCGCGACAGTTTCTTCAACTGTCTGAAGATTTCGGCATCGAGCTCTTTCATCATGCGAGACAATAAGGAATATATCCTCGCTGGTTATCCTTGGTTTAAGGTACGTGCGCGCGATACATTCATTGCGCTTCCTGGTTCTACTCTCATCACCGACGAAGAGGCAGAATTTGACAATATCATGACCACTGCCGTTGAGGCGCTGAAGAACTACATGGATAAGGAGGTCAAAGACAAGATAATACTTGAGATCGACGATCCTGACATTCCTTTATGGGCAGTATGGACCATTCAGCAATATGCGAAATACACCAGCACCGAGAAGGCAGTCGAGAAGTATGGCGCATTAGTGCAGGAGATCATCGATTACATTATCGACGGCAAGGCTCCTAACCTTGAGCTTCGCAACAACGGTCTGGTTTATTCATTGGGCACCGACAAAGCCATTTCGTGGATGAACACCTCTGAGTTTGGTCGTCCGCTCATTCCTCGCACAGGCTATCTTGTTGAGTTCAACGCCTTGTGGTACAACGCTCTAAAGTTTGCCATCGAGATTTGCCAAGACCAGCAGAAGATTGACGACATGACAGTGGTAGCCGAGAAATACGAGGCCAACTTTGCAAAGATGTTCACAGCTCCTGCTGGCTATCTCTACGACTACATGACCGACACTTATGCCGATCCAAGCGTACGTCCTAACCAGCTTTGGGCTTTAGGTCTGAAATACACTCCACTCTCGAAAGCTCAACGCAAGGCTGCACTCGACATGGTGACCAAAGAGCTGCTCACTCCTAAGGGCATCCGTTCGCTCACTCCAAAGGCCGGACAATATCGTCCATACTATTGGGGCAATGCCAACGAGCGCAACGTAGCTTACCACAATGGCGCCGTATGGCCATGGCTGCTCGGCATTTACACCGAAGCCTATCTGAGTGTCTTCTCTCGCAGCGGCGTTGCTTTCATCAAGCGTCGTCTTAACAGCTATGAAGAAGAGATGAGCCGCCATTGCATCGGCACACTCTCGGAGGTCTATGATGGCAACCCACCATTCTATGGACATGGTGCAATGTCGCTCTCGATAAATCAGGCAGAGGTGCTTCGCGCACTCCGTCTGTTGCAGGATTATGCGCCCGAGAATCATACAAGAATATTCTAAGATAATAAATAAAATACCAGATACAACATGAAAGCTCTCTATTTCTCCTGGGAGTTCCCGCCTCATGCTTTGGGTGGATTGGCACCTGCCACATTCGGTATTGTGCGAGGCGTACACAACACAGGCGAATGTCAGATTGATCTTGTCTTGCCGAATCCTCAGGGAGACGAAACACAAGACTTCTGCCATATCATCAGCTGTTCACAGACACCTGTAGTATGGAAGGATGTGGATTGGAACTATGTCCAGCAGCGCTGTGGACATGTGATGAAGAATCCTCAGGAATACTATGACCTGCGCAGTCAGATATATGCTGATTTCGGCTATATCCATACCAACGACCTTGGTTGCATTCAGTTCTCGGGCAAGTATCCTAAGAACCTGCTTGAGGAAATCAACAATTATTCGATTGTGGCAGGCGTGATTGCCCGCAAGACGCTCAACTTTGGCGGCTTTGACGTGATTCACGCCCACGACTGGCTCACATTCCCTGCAGGCATCCATGCCAAGCAGGTGACTGGCAAGCCTCTCGTCATCCACGTTCATGCTACTGAGTACGATCGCTGCCGTGGTGTAGTCGATCCTAACGACCCTGTATATAAGATCGAGCTCGATGGCATGAACCATGCCGACCAGATTCAGTGCGTATCTGAGTTGACTCGACAGATTGTCATCAACTTCTATCATCAGGATCCAAAGAAGTGTGTGGCTATGTACAATGCCGTGGAGCCAATGAGTCAGGATGTGCTGAATATGGAGGCTCACCGTGGTACAAACGAGAAGGTGATTACTTACCTTGGTCGAATTACTGCACAGAAAGGATGCGAGTTCTTCGTTGAAGCTGCAGCCAAGTGTCTTGAGAAGGCTCCAAACGCACGAGTAGTGATGGCTGGCAATGGCGACTTGCTCGAAAACATGATTCACCTTGTCGCACAAAAGGGACTCTCCGACAGATTCCACTTCACAGGATTCCTGCGAGGAAAACAGGTATATGAGATGTTCAAGGTGAGCGATGTATATGTAATGCCATCGGTATCCGAACCGTTTGGTATCTCTCCTCTTGAGGCTATGCAGTGTGGCGTTCCGACCATTATATCTAAGCAGTCGGGTTGCGGTGCCATCCTCGACAACTGTTTCAAGTTCGACTACTGGGATATTGATGGTATGGCCGATGCCATGTACTCTCTCATCACCTACCCTACGCTTCACAAATACATGCAAGAGAAGGGTCGTGACGAAGTCAATCAAATCACTTGGGAGAAGGTGGGACGTCGCGTTGTCGATGCCTATCGCACTCTTCCCGGCTTAGAAAATGCTTAACGATAATTATTTAATTGAAATATACAACTATGAAAACCGTTTGCTTTCTGTTTGAGATACATCAGCCATTCCGTTTGAAGAAGTATCGTTTCTACGACATTGGCGCAGATCACTATTATTATGACGACTATGCCAACGAAGAGATTCTGAAGCGCAATGCCTATCAGTCGTACATCCCTGCAGCCAAGATGTTGCTTGACATGATCAAGTCGTCTGACTATGCGTTCAAGGTGACATTGTCTATCTCGGGTGTTGTCATGGAACAGTTCGAGATGTATTGCCCAGAGTTCCTCGATTGTGTACGAGACCTCATCGCAACTGGCTGTTGCGAACTTGCCTGCGAAACCTACTCTCACTGTCTTTCTGCCCTCAAGGATCCAGAAGACTTCAAGATCCAGACAGAGATTCAGAAAAAGAACCTCCTCGACACCTTTGGCTATGAGGCTAAGACTTTCGTCAATACTGGATTCATCTATAACGACGAGATCGGTGCCGAAATTGCAGCAATGGGCTTCAAGGGTATCATCACCGAGGGCGCAAAGCACGTGCTCGGATGGAAGAGCCCTAACTACGTATATAGTGCTGCCGCTAACCAGAGCGTAGGACTCTTGTTCCGCAACCAGTCGCTTTCCGAAGACATCGCTCTCCGCTTCCAGCATGGTCTCGATGCCAGCCAGTATATGAGTTGGATCGAACAGGCTCCAGAGTCTGAACAGGTTTATCTGATTGCTGCCAACTTCGACGTCATCGGAGGCATTCATCCTGCTTCTACGGGTATCTTCGACTTCTTCAAGGCATTGCCTGTCAATGCTGCCCAGCGCAATATCCGCTTCGCTACTCCTATCGAGATCTTCGAAAACATCGCACCTGTGGATACCGCTTATGTCGGACACCCAATCAGCTGGGATGGCGCAGATAAGGATGTGAGCGCATGGACAGGCAACGACCTGCAGCAAGAGGCTCTACGTGCCATCTACTCTATTAGCGAGCGTCTGCACATGTCTAACAACGAGATTCTCAAGCAGGACTTCGCTTATCTCTTGTCGTCCGATCACTTCAAGTTCATGAGCACCAAGATGGGTTCATACGTTCCATTCTCTCCTTACGATTCTTCTTTCGACGCATTCACCAACTATATGAACATCGTGAGCGATATGCAGATCCGACTGAAGCAGGAGTTCCCAGAAGAGATCGAGAACGAAGAGCTTAACCCACTTCTCAAGCAGATTGAGAACCAGGGCAAGGAAATCGAGAAGCTTAAGGCAAAGCTCGCAAAGGCCGAGGCAGCTGCAACAAAGGAGAAGAAGACTGCTTCAAGGAAATGCGCAGCAAAGGCCGAGAAGCCAGTTAAAGAAAAGAAGACTGCAAAGTAACGACAATAAGTAGTACCTAAAGTATTTCATGTTGAAAAAAGGAAGTATCTGAGAACACATATCGCTGCAGATACTTCCTTTTCTGATGTCAACCAATAATTATCTGACAATGGATAAACTCTTTCTACTTCAATTTGCATGTTTCATCTATATGATGATAAGTGCTGCTTTTATCGGAATTAGCCGTTTGCATGTATGCTGGGAGAATAATAAATACGAACGCTCTCGCTGGATGCTGTGTGCTTCGATGCTGATTCTGGCAGGGCATTTCTTGTCACAAATGATATTTGGTTGGCGTGCGTCGGGCGACGATTTAGGAGCAATAATCAATGTCTTGGTTTATGCCCCCTGTATCATACTTGTGGTCATGGCAATCTACAACATCGAAGCAGTTCAAGCCAACCACAAGAAATTATCTACCATAGGTCTTATTTCGTATTTGGCAATCATCTTGTCGTTAGTCATTGGCTATGTGCAATACGATGGCTTGCACATCGGTTTATGGATATATGTGATACAGATTATATTTTTAGGCACTAACCTATATTACACATGGGTGATCATCAACGAGATGAAGAAACGCAGGCGACTGTACGACACTCTGACAGCGTCGGATATGATACCCTACCAGCGCTATTCGAATGCCAGCCTTTATATTATCTGCATACCCAGTATCTTTACGCCCATTGTCATTATTTCTACTCAGTTGCTGCTGATCTTTGGCCCACTCCTCTTGTTGGCATTGCTGTTTTTCAACATGTCTTTTGTCGCATTGGGCAATAGCTATCATCCGACCGAGGCTCTCATCGACGATGAGGCAGGGAAAGTGACAGAAGAGGCCGACGAGAAGAGCAACACCCAAGTGATACAGCTGAGCGAACAGCAGATAGCCGAAATAGAGGGCAAGCTCGAAAAATGGTGCGCAGAGTGCAACTATAAGGACCCTGCCGTGAATATGCTCACACTATCGCGTGCCATCGATGTTCCCAAATACTACCTTTCACAATATTTTGTCTCACGTCTCAATACGACATTCAGAATATGGCTGAGCGACATTAGATACAAGGCTGCGCAAGACATGATGCTCGAGTATCCTGACTACAGCAACGATGTCGTGTCGATAGAATGTGGCTTCTCGTCGCGCACTCATCTGTATCGTATCTTCAAGTTGAGAGCAAAGTGCACTCCGACCGAATGGCGCGAAAAACAAGGCAAAAAATCTTAAGGATGGGCGAAAAAGGTGTCGCTTTCGTCGAATGATACACATTTTTGTTGTTTAGGCACACCTTTTTGGTTGATTTGACCCTATATTTGCACATGAAATTTTTCAGTATCTTGAAAAATGATCAGTATTGTTGGTTAACATATACCCATACCTTAAAGAGTAAATTTTACATATAAGGACCAAGAAGGGGCTTCTTCTGGTCCTTATTTTTATCTATAGGTGAATGTCATTCATGAGACACAAACAATACACCCCAACGATACTCACGTACAGTTGAGGTGGAGAAAACATCTAATAAAATCATAAACAGCGTCAAAAGCATGAATAACAGAAAACACCTACAAAATATAATGTCTATAAAAAACTGCGGCAATACAATCTCTCTTATAGTATAATGGTTGTTTATCTAAAAGTTTCTGGTGCAAAGTTACGGGAAAAATCACAAACTTGCGCGAACTATGAAAACTAAACACAAACGACTGATTTTCAGTATGGCATATTTCCAATAATGAGGAATTACCATTTATAGTTTTCAAGCAGCCTCCTCAGTCGATCGTCAGCCGATTGAAGCTGCGACCGTTTCAAGTAGCCTTTTCTCACCAGAGATTCATCTACCGGCGAGAGGTCGTGACTCATCCAATAATCCCGGTTGTCGCCACTATCGTGCTTCTTGCCACGAGGAATGACCCCATCATGAATCCAATTGCGTATTGTGCGGTCAGACACGCCATAACGCATCGCCAGGTCTCCGATATAAAGGACGTGTGTCTGAGGGCTAGACGCCACCTTGAGAAGGTTAAGACAAGTCTCAAGTTGTTCGTTGCTGAGCACGAAGCTATTATATAATTTCGAAGTCGGGTCACAAAGCTCTTCTCCAATATGAATCAAGACTCGTCCAATGATAAATCGATTATCCATGATGTTGATTTTTTTAAAAAGTTATTACAAAATTAGTCAGTTTGTATAAATGTCGCAATAGCAAAATGGCACAATTTTGCAGTTTTTTACTGTTTGCCGCACACTTTTTTACTTATGAATGGTTTATTTTATTATATTTGCCGTTCAAATCGTAAATGATATTTTCTAAAAATAATAGTTATGAAATTAAAGTTAGCAGTACTTCCAGGTGATGGCATTGGGCCTGAAATCATGGAACAAGGTTTGGCAGTGACAGAAGCAATTTGCAAGAAATTCGGTCATGAATTGAGCTACAAGTATGCAATTTGCGGCGCCGATGCCATTGACAAGGTTGGTGATCCATTCCCAGAAGAGACATTCCAGACATGTATGGAAGCAGATGCTGTGCTTTTCGCAAGCGTAGGCGACCCAAAGTTCGACAACAACCCAAGCGCCAAGGTGCGTCCTG
>JAEDEY010000204.1 GCA_016293065.1 Bacteroidales bacterium | reverse complement strand
ACTTCTTCGGCTGTGCTCTTGATGTACTTGAATATTTTTGACAGTTCCATCTCTTTGCCGTCGAAGCTCATGGCTGCACTGGCTGCAAGCTTCTTGAATTTCGCCAAGCTCGTCACGTCTTCATCGGTCGGATTGACAACTTCGGTCTTGCCATCAAAGCAGGTTAATTGGCAGATCCAAAATGAGCCGCCACCAACCTTCTTGATGAAATAGCGAGGATTGATAATAAAGTCGGTGAAGTATTCTTCCTTGCTAATGCCCTTGTAGCAGCCGTTCTGTTCCACAAAGCCGAAGCGTGCGAGGTCGCCCTGGCTCTTCTGTTCGCGCTGCTGTTTCCGCTGTATCTGCTCTCCTACGGCTTCGCTCACACAGTTGGCAAGCAGGGCTTTTTGCATGAACTTATTTTCGCGTAGCACTTCGCTCATCAGTGCTGTACGCTCCTCCTTCGTGAATATCGAAAGGATATGAGCCATGCGCTTGATGTAGATTGCTCGGATCTCAACATCATTCACGCTCATATCCATGCTCCACTTGCGCGCAAGCCACAGGTGCCAGGGTGTCTCTTCGAGCTGCTGCCATACTGATGGGAACTGCCCAAAGTAGCTGTCAGGGTCGGCCTTCTGAGTGTGTGCCATTATAAACGTCTCCTCGCCTGTCTCATCGTCGGTCATGGTCTTGTCGCGCAAGGTGATTTCTTTCACATAGACCTTAAGCCCTGACCTGACAAGCTTTTCGACGTTCTCGATGGTTTGTCTTATGCCCACGCCGTAGTGCTCTCCACGGTCAGGGTCGTAGGTGTCGGTGTCGGGCACGATGCAGACGGTGTGCGTGCCTATCGCTTTCAGTATCGAGATCTTGCCCTTGCTCCACTCTTCTACCGCTCCTGTATTGAGGTCGGTCTGTTCTTCGGTGAGCGATGATGTCATGATGGCCACCACATTCTCTACTCCGAGAGAGCGAATGCGCATCTGGTCGGGCTGTCCTTCCACAACGTACATCTTGCGGTCGTGAGTATGCAGCATGGCAGGCATTGCCGACTCTATGCCGAAGAGCTGAAGGCGCGATGGTTCGAGCGAGGCCTCGTTGCGCATGTACAGACACTTTTTGCCATATTTCTGCGACTTCTCCATATTGTAGGTGGTGATGTCGCCCTTGTCGCGGAGCATCTTCATGCGCTTCTCGTGGGCTATGTTCCACTGCGCCTGATTATAGCCATCGTCGCGGAATGAGAATGCCGTGAGCTCGTTGTATTGGTTATACACGGGGTAGGCAATGCGATGGTCATAGGCGCATGTGTAGCTTGTCACTCCGTCCCTTCCAGTGTGCTCATACATTACGCCGTGATCGACGAGAAACTGCATGTCGATGTCATCATCGTAGGCTGCCTGCAGTATCGCTCCTTCGGCTGCATAGCCTATCTGTGCTATCTTCAGCATTTCGTCGCTCCACTGGCGGCGTTCACAGAACTTGCGTCCGTCGTTGTCCTTGTCGCTCCATAGCTCACGCTGCAGGATGGCATGGAGCCACCTTAACATACCTCTGACCTTCTCTCGCCTGAGAGGTTCTTGGTCTTCGTCCTTCTCGTCTTCTTCTTCTGCGAGGTCGTTAGGGTCGATGGCAAGGGTCTGGTCTTCGCTCTTCTTACCCTTTTCAGGCGCATTGATTATGCCGATGGCAAGATTGACTGCGTCGCGCTCGCTCACGCCTTTCAGATCCATAATGAAATTGACGGTCGAGCCACCAAGACCCAACTCTGGCACGAAAGCCGAATTGCGGTCAAGGTCGATGATGCAGGTCAGGTTTGCCCCTCCCGCACCCACCCCACCAAAGGGATTGTCCATCGTCCACCGGCGGTCGTTGCCCTGCACAGGGCGCATCACCGCACGCGGACAAAGCGACATGATGACCTTTGTGATTGGGTACTGCTTGGAGTTGACCTCCCTGAGTAGTTTTTCGTATAGTGTCATGGCTGGGTCACGCTTTATTCAGTTCCTTGTTCAGGTTTTCAAGGGTCTCACGGCTGATGCCGAAATAGATGGACAGGGCTGTGATGGCTCGTGGATTGAGCTGCTTCACTCCGTCGGCGAAATAGCCGTTGCGGAACTGACAGCTCTTGCCCTTTGCCATGCCTATCATTTCGGCCATGCGATTGAAGGTCTCCAGTCCCCACAGCTGACGGCACACGCCCCAGTGTCCTGCCTGACTCACCATTTCTTGAATTACTCGCTCTTGTTCGTTCATAGTCTTGTATTTTTATTATATTTGGGCGACGGGAGGACTCGAACCTCCGACCATTGCCAACTTATAGCCGCCAACCTGCCGTCGCGATGAATAGATAAAAAAGGATTGTTTAACGGTATCTAAAA
>JAEDEY010000203.1 GCA_016293065.1 Bacteroidales bacterium | reverse complement strand
GTCATTATGTCATTATGTCAATAAGGTTTTAATATTTATCCAGGTGTAGTACCATAAAAAAAGTTGATTGGATATTACTATTTGGTATCACCCAGCATTCCCCTTATTTCCTTGTCGAAGTCAGAGTCTATGCGTTGGGTTCTGTTGAAGATGTCATATTCATTCTCTGCCTTCTGCTTGGCTTCGGCTGCAGAGATTTTCCCTTTGTCGGGCAATATCTGGTATCGGCGGAACGCAAGAAACTCATTCACGCTGGCAGAGAACTGTTCCATGTTGAATGTATTTTCACGCTCAATGAGGTCTTCTATGTAGTCGAAGAACCCCGTTACAGCACGCTCTAACTGCCGTATCTCTTTCTCCTGCAAGTAGTTTTTGGCGATACTTACATCCGATTTCAGGATACGTCCGTCGGGTGCATTCTTCCATGTGGTCAGTCCCATGTGTTCTTTCGTGTGGTCTGCCTTGGTATAGACAATCTCCGCTGCCGTCTGTCCCGTGATGGCATAGTGGAAGCGGTTCTGTATCATGGCGTAGAAATCCCGTGTAGTTGTGGAGTTCTTGTCATAGTCCGTACTGCATTCGGCATAGATGTCGGTTATCTGTTGCCAGATGCGTCGTTCGCTGGCACGGATGGAACGTACTCGCTCCAGCAGTTCGCGGAAGTAGTCTTTGCCAAAGACAGCCGTACCTTGCTTCAGCCGCTCGTCGTCCATCACGAATCCTTTCTTGATATACTCATGCAGAATCTTTGTTGCCCATTGGCGGAAGCGTGTGGCTTTCAATGAAGAGACGCGATAGCCCACGGCAATGATGGCGTCGAGGCTGTAGAACTCCACCTCTTCATTCACACTACCTCTAAAGCCTCTATTCACGACTATTTCCATTTTGGAAACTGTCGTAGTTCTATCCAACTCTCCTTCTTCGAAAATATGCCCTAAATGTTTGCTGATAGCAGGCACACCCACCCCGAAGAGCTGTGCCATAGCCTTTTGGGTACACCAAAGGGTTTCGTCCTTGATGACCACCTGCACCTTGCCCTCTTCGTCGGGGAGGCTATATAACAGAAATTGTATCTCTTTGCTCATTTTATGCTTCATGATTACAAGTTACACAAACATATTCTTTTAATGCTTTTTCAACCCACTCCCCTTGAAATCCTTTAAATCTTATTTTCGGCTCATTCATTTTTCAGTCCTCCTGCTCATAATAATATGAATAATCAATACCCTTCATGAACAATTCTCGACTACGAATGTCGTTGGTTACCGCCTGATGTAGCAGTTGCTTGATGCGTGAGGCATCTGCCACACTCTGTCTCATTGCCTCCAAATAATCATACTTGCCTATCTTGCTCCAGTCGATGCAACATTGATGGCGTGTTTTTAGCATCAGGTCTAGCCAAATACGTGTGCTGCGACCATTGCCCTCCATGAAAGGATGCGCTACGTTCATCTCCACATATTTATCGAACACCTCATCGAGGCTGTTCTCTGGCATACGCTCAATCAGTTCCAACTGTTGGGGTAGGTATTGGGCAAGGCAGAATGTAAAGCCACCCTTCGAGATGGTCTTGGTGCGTATCTGTCCGTCGATGGTGTTGTCGCTATACGTAAGCCAATCAAGAAATGCTGTCCCCTGGCCCTTTTGTTGATGGTCTCTTTACGCTCTTTCATTGTCATTAAAGAATCTTTGTATAGTCAATAATCTGTTGTGGCTTTTCAACGAATATTTGCGCACCCTGCTCCTTCAGGAAAACCTGATCTCTGAATCCCCACAGGACAGAGATGCATGGAAGACCGGAATTTCTGGCCGTAGCAAGATCAACTTCGGAATCACCGATATAGACAGCATCCTGCTTGTCGATACCCATCTCTTCAAAAGCCTTGTTTACCATATCTGGCGCAGGTTTCCTTGCCATCTCTGGACGTTCACCAATGGCGACCTCTATATAATCCTTCAGACAGATTGTGTCTTCCTTCCCTACCGTTCTGACCTGTGACTCGAACAACTCAGTCACTCCCGACTGGAGTTTGTTGCTTACCACAGCCATTCGGATGCCTCGTGCCTTCAACACTTTCAACGTGTCAGCTATGCCTTCATAGAGTCCAGTCTGATCCTGACAATGCACGATGTAATGGGTTTTGAAGTCTGCGAAGACCTCCTCGAAAGAGGGATTATTCAGTCCGTCAGGAACAGATAACTCTAACAGTCTTTTGACTCCATTGCCAACAAAGCTACGAATTTCCTTATAGGTACGCACTGGCATACCATGCTTATCCAAAGCATAGTTGACAGAGTTCATCAGATCCTGCAAGGTATCCATCAGTGTACCATCCAGATCCCATATAATAGTATTAAATTTCATATATTGTAAGTTTCAACTC
>JAEDEY010000064.1 GCA_016293065.1 Bacteroidales bacterium | reverse complement strand
ACAATCAGCACAAGACCCATTATAACCAATACCCAGAGCTGACCATATTGCTCTATGAGCATCTGGACATAGTAATAGGCATTATTGATGATGGCATCTTTGTCAAATCCATGTATCTCCTGAAACTCATAGACCTTCCCCTTGGTCTGGAAGAGGATGTTCAGGATAGGAACGAGAGCTGTGAACGAAAACACATTGAGCCACTGACTAAGGAAATTGAGGATGACCGACCAAGCCAGATACTTACGATAGGGCTTGATGTAACGTCCCATTATGCTGAAGAATTGCTTTATCATTCAAATATTATATATTACAGTGTAATCTTATATTTCTTGATTTTTTCCGTGAGGATGTCTTCGGGTACGACATGCTTGATGATGTCGGTCACGATGTTCAGCATTCGCTCGCGCATGTATTGCCGTGAGAAGGCGAGCGAAATGGTGCGGAAGTATTTGGGCGACTGTATGACGCGCACGTTTTGCCTCTGTCGTTCGTCGAGCGCATTGATATAAAGTTGCGGGATGAGGGTGTAACCACCATTGGCATCGACAAGTGAGATGAGGGTTGCCAGACTGCCGGTCATGAGAAACGAGGTGTGCATCGACTCGCGGTGTACCAGTTCGCTCAGCTGCTGATAGCGGTCGTGGAACGACTTGAGCACCCAGATGTCGCCATCCTGCAGATCTTCGGGCAATACCCTCTCGCGGTTGTGAAGCATGTGGGCTGGCGAGATATAGAGCATGAATCGCTCGGTGAATAGCTCGACTCCATAAAGATTGGTATTGTCAACGTCTGTCTTGTTGATCAATGCCATGTCAAGTTCTTCTTTTTGCAACTGCTCGATGATTTCGTTGGTCGGTGCTTCTATCATCTGTATGTTGATCTTTGGATAGAGCGCATGTGCTTGGCCTGCAAACTGCGGGAAGATGGCTGGCGCCAACGATGGCAGCATACCGATGCGGACGTTTCCACTGTCATACTTCTTTTCGTTCAAGACTAACTCGCGCAACATCTCCGAATTGTGCAGAATCACATCGGCTTGCTTGATGATGCGGGCACCCAATACCGTCGGCTCGATGGGGTGTTTCGATCGGTCGAAGATCACCACATCTATCTCTTGTTCCAACTTTGCTATTGATGAGCTCAAAGTTGCTTGCGTAACGCCACAAAAAGTCGCAGCATTGACAAAATGCCGAAATTTTTCAACAGCTACTATGTACTCTAATTGTTGGAATGTCATTGCTTAAACCCACATTATTGATTTTTGTCAATGCAAATATAGATAAAATCTATTTGCAATAGTCAAAAATGTTTAGTAATTTTGCACTCACAATCAAAAAACGGAGTCTTATTCCGCGTTTTGCAAAGAACTATCTATAAAAATCTAATATTTTTACCCAATGATTATCAAAGTTATTAAGCGTGATGGACGCACTGTAGATTTCAACTTCAGCAAGATTGAAGATGCTATCCGTAAGGCAATGGACGCAAGTGGCGCAGGTATCGATGCTATCCTTGCTGCTACTATTGCCGATAATATCGCCAAGAATGGCGAGCCTCTTATGAGTGTCGAGGCTATACAGGATCTCGTGGAGCTCGAGCTCATGAAGACAAAGCCAGATGTGGCTCGTAAATATATCTCTTACCGCAATGCCCGAAGCATCGCTCGTAAGGCCAAGACTCGCGAGATTTTCGAGAGTATCATCGGTGCCAAGAACAATGATATCACTCGCGAGAATGCCAATATGAATGCCGACACTCCTGCCGGTATGATGATGAAGTTTGCCAGCGAGAGCACCAAGCCTTTCGTCGATGACTATCTGCTCGACGAGGAGGTGAAGGGCGCTGTGAAGCGTGGCTATATCCATATTCATGACAAGGATTATTACCCAACCAAGTCGCTCACTTGTGTGCAGCATCCTCTCAATACCATTCTTCAGCACGGTCTGAAGGCTGCTCATGCCGAGAGCCGTCCTGCTAAGCGTATCGAGACTGCCAGTGTTCAGGCTTGTATCTCGCTCGAGACAGCTCAGAACGAGATGCACGGCGGTCAGGCTATCCCAGCTCTCGACTTCTATTTCGCTCCTTATGTTCACATGACATATCTCGAGGAGTTGCATCGTATCGAGGATTATGTGGGACAGGAGTATCCGGAACTTTATACCGAAAGTATAAAGGACTATCTCTATGAGCCGCTCGGCGACAAGACTGGTATTGAGCGTGTGCGTCAGCAGGCAATGAACCGCACCGTAGGTCGTGTCCATCAGGCTATGGAGGCTTTCATCCACAATATGAATACTATCCACTCGCGTGGCGGTAATCAGGTGGTGTTCTCGTCGGTCAACTACGGTACCGATACTTCGGCTGAAGGTCGTTGCGTGATGCGCGAACTTCTTCATTCTACCTACGAGGGCGTGGGCAACCATGCTACTGCTATCTTCCCTATCCAGATCTGGAAGAAGAAGCGTGGTGTCAACTACTTGCCTGGCGACCCTAACTACGACCTCTACCAGCTGGCATGCAAGGTGTCTGCCCGCCGTTTCTTCCCTAACTTCCTCAACCTCGATGCTACGTTCAACCACCATGAGAAGTGGACTCCAGATGATCCAGAGCGTTACAACTATGAGGTAGCTACAATGGGTTGCCGCACTCGTGTGTTCGAGAACCGCTTCGGCCCTAAGACTTCCATTGGTCGTGGTAACCTCTCGTTTACCACTATCAATATTGTTGCTCTCGCTATCGAGGCTATGTCTGAGCCTTCGATTGAGAAGCGTGTCGAGGTCTTCATGCTCCGTCTCAACCAGATGTGCGAACTCGTGGCTAAGCAGCTCCACCAGCGTTATGAGTTCCAGAAGACTGCCCTTGCCAAGCAGTTCCCTCTCGTGATGAGCTGTCTCTGGAATGGTGCTCAGAACCTCAAGCCAAACGACCGTGTCGAGTCGGTTATCAATCAGGGTACTCTCGGTATCGGGTTCATCGGTCTTGCCGAATGTCTCATTGCTCTCACGGGCAAGCATCATGGCGAGAGCGACGAGAGCCAGAAGCTCGGCTTGAAGATTATCAGCTTTATGAAGAAGAAGGCTGATGAGTTCTCTGAGCGTTATCAGCATAACTACTCAATACTCGCTACTCCTGCTGAAGGTCTCTCGGGTCGTTTCACCCGTATCGACAAGAAGCGCTATGGCATCATCAAGGGTGTGACCGACAAGGACTATTACACCAACTCTAACCACGTACCTGTATATTACAAGTGCAGCGTGCGCCATAAGGCTGAGATCGAGGCTCCTTATCACGATCTGACTCGTGGCGGACATATCTTCTATGTCGAGATCGACGGAGATGCTACTCACAATCCTGATGCTATCTACAAGGTAGTGGATCTCATGGATGAGCTCAACATTGGATACGGCTCGGTCAACCACAACCGCAACCGTTGTATGGACTGCGGACATGAGGATGCTCTTGAGAATGAGCAGGCTTGTCCAGAGTGTGGCAGCCTCCACATCGACAAGCTCCAGCGCATCACAGGCTACCTCGTAGGAACTACCGATCGCTGGAACTCAGGCAAGCTTGCCGAGCTCAAGGATCGTGTGACACATTCATAAACGATCGATGCTAAACTTTGATGGGTCGCTGACTGATAGTCGCGACCCATTTATGTGCCAAATGACATCGGCAAAGCGCATTGCCAATTCTACATCGTGGGTCGAGAGCAATATGGCTTTCCCCTGTCGGTGTGCAAGGTCGCTGAGCAGCTGCATCAGAGCCATCTTGCTTGGGTAGTCAAGGAACGCCGATGGCTCGTCGAGCAGAAGCACGTCGGTACCCTGAGCCAAGGCTCGTGCTATCATCACTTTCTGCTTCTCTCCGTCGCTCAGTTCATGTACCATGCGCGACTTGAAGTCGCCAATGCCCACTGTTTCGATTGCCGTGTCGATGGCTTCACGGTCGGTGGCACTGAGCGTAGCAATGAGATCCTGATAGGGGATGCGCCCGTATGAGATAAGTTCATAAACCGTAGTATTCTGCAGGGGCGGAAACGAGGTGAGCACAATGCCCACGCTCTTTCCGCCCTTCATTGTGCCTCCAAGTGGCTTGATCAGATGTGCGATGGTCTTGAGTAGTGTGCTTTTACCCGAGCCATTGCGTCCGACAAGGCATGTGAATGTGCCAGAAAGCAGTTCTGCGTCAATGGATGATACCACTGGCGCAGAATAACCTATGCTGATGTCTTGTAATATGATGCTCATGCGTTATTGGGCTTTGCTCAATGAACCGATCAACGGAAACTGCGGTTTGCACTCGCTATCTCTCGTTCTTTGCCTGCTTTCCAAAGGTCGGTCGGGATAATCTCCCAGTCGCCTCTCAGACGTGGGGTGATGACGCCTTTCTCTTTGATATACGATGCTATGTAGCTGCGCACATCTAATGGTGTGGTGTCGATGGTGTGTTCCTCCAGTGTCTTTGCGTCCCATCCAAGTCCAACTGGGATGAAGCCTCCGCCTCCCGATGCCTGATAGCTATTGATGGCTACGCTATAGTCTTTGTCCATCGAGAATCTCGAGCCATCGCTCATCGACAGAATCTTGACACGTTCGCCTGCAGGCTTGGTGATATCGACCACATAGCGTATGCCGGCTGCCGAGGTGTAGTTGAACGATGGTGTAACAGGCTTGCCGTCTTTTCCTCTCTTGATCAGAGGGTCGTTAGGGCTATGCATAGTAGCAAACTGGTTGCTGAAGCCATACTCGATAAAGTTCTTGATGTCGGCACCTGTCATGCGCAACGTGAAGAGCTCGTTCTCGAACTTATAGATGGAGAACAGATGGCGTAGTGTGATCTTTCCTGCCGGTATCATGTCGTATGGCGATAGTACCGACGACATCGAGACATCGGCGTTTGTCGCCCAGAGTTGTGCGTCATGAATGAGGTCACTGAATTTGCATGGTCCATATAGTCCATCTATGCCATAGATGCTCTCTGTCAGTGTGCCAATAGGTTCTTTTATATATTCTTCGACGGTTTTGACTATATCGACAAAGTGGTTGCAGAATTCTGGGTCTGCCTCGTATTGCTTGCTCTCTATCAGACGGGTCTCAATGGTTTTGCTATATGTGCCATCAGCCTGACGCTCCAAGTGGATGTCGGCACGTCCGATGTAGCGGGCTGCTGTGCCTGCATCAAGTACCTTCACGGTGTCGCCTTCCACATTCACTACCTCAGTTGTCATGGCATCATGGTCGTGTCCGAGCAGAACAAGGTCGAAGCCCGGAACCTTGATGGCTACAGGTATCGCGCCGTTCTCGTTGAAGCGGGTGTCGAGGTTGTTGCCATTGACTGTGTAGTCGTGACCAGCATGGAAAAGTCCGATGATGAGGTCTGGCTGTTCGCGTTCATTGATTATTGGAATCCACTTCTGTGCACACTCTACCATATCCTCAAACTCGATGTCTGCCCATAGAGTCTTCGGCAGCCATGAGTGGATATTTGGTGTGATGAGTCCAAGCACGGCAATCTTCAACCCCTGTCGCTCTATGATGGCATAAGGGTCAAACATTGGTGTGCCTGTTTCCGATTTGATGGCATTTGCACATATCCATGGCATGTCGAACATCTTCGGCAGGCGTCGCAGATAGACATCTTCGCCTGGCTCGACATCATGATTGCCAAACCCCACGGCATCGTAGCCCATGTAGTTGTATATCCTAGCCACAGCGTGCTGCGATGTGGTATCTACAAAGTTGTAGTAGTAGATCGACGGCTGTCCCTGCAGGAAATCGCCAGTGTCGAAGAGCATCACCTTATCGGGATTGGCTTGGCGTTCCTGTTTTACGTAGGAATAGACATTGGCGAGACTCACTTCTGCCAGCTGGTCTTGCTTGAAGTCGTATGGCAGACAGGCTCCATGCACGTCGGTAGTATATAGCAGTACCAGATCGGCCGATTCAGGTTTCTCTACCTTTGTCGTACATGATGCCAGTGCAAGAACTGAGGCAAGCATAAGAGCATGCTTTTTCATATTCTGTTTCTACGGTTTATTTCAGATATTTGCTTAGGAACTTCTTCTCACGTGGGGCGGCTGCGTCGAACCATTCCTTAGGGATGACTTGCCAGTCGTCGCGAGAGTTTGGCACGATGCGCACGCGCATACGGATATAATTTGAGAAGTTCATGCGTATGTCGTTGGGCGAAAGGGCTATGATGCGCGAAAGGGCTATCGAGTCGTTCCAGTGCAGGCCTTCAGTAGTGTGTCCTCCACCGCCTACTGCCTGGTGGTCGTTCATCGCTACACGGTATTCTGCTTCTGGGTCGAAGGTCTGTCCGTTGCTCATGCCAATGATTTCTACTCGTTCGCCGGCAGGTTTCGACACATCGACTGTATAACGTATGCCGGCAGCACATGAGTAGTTGTACTGCACCGTCTTCAGCTCTGGGCCGAAATCGCTCATGATGATGTTGCCGAGCGAGTCAAGCTCATAAGCGATGAGATGGTCGTCTGGGCCAGTCATGGTGTTGTACTGCAAGCCATAGGCATGTTCGAGGAACTGATGTATTTCCTCGCCTGTCATGCGCATGGTCCAAATCTGGTTCTCAAACTTATAGACATTGAAGAGATTGCGCATTGTGAACTGACCAGCAGGCACGTTGTCGATGGTGGCAAGGAAGTTGGTCAACGACACCTCTGCTCCCGAGATCCAGAGCTGCATCTCATGGATGGCATTTACGATGACCGAAGGGCCTACCAATCCGTCTTGTGGGATGAGGTCACAGGTGAAGGTTCCAAGCGGCTCGTCGAGATAGTTGTTGATGCGTGCTATCTCGTTGTTGAAGGTCGCTGAGTATGCTTCGTTTGGCTTCACGGTGTTCATAGGCACTCTCTCTATTGTGCTCTTTATGTCGTATGTGTCGTCGGCGCGTTTCTTGAGGTGTAACTTAGCTTGTCCCACTTCCTCACAACGAGGCAATGGCTGCACTACGGCAATCTCTTTGCCCGAAGCGTCTTTGACATAATCGCAGAAGCCTACGTGGTCCTGTCCGCACATTACTAGGTCGAAGCCCGATACCTTGCTGAGCAGTTCCTTGACGGTCGATGACTTGATGTGGAACAGACCGATGATGAGGTCTGGCTTCTCGTTGGCCTTGACTTCGGCTATCCATTTGGCGGCAGCCTCGTCGAGTTCCTCAAAGTGGATGTGCTCGTAGGCGATAGGGGTAAGCCAGTCGCGCATATTTGGTGAGGTAAGACCTATGACGGCAACCTTGAAGCCGCCACGTTTCACGATGGCGTATGGCTGGAACATCGGCTTGCCGGTGCGTATGTCGATGGCATTGGCGCAGACAATGGGCGACTCGAACCATTTCGGCATACGGTTTTTGTAGATCTTTTCGCCAAACTGAATATCGTTTTCTCCAATACCCAGGGCATCATATCCCATGTAGTTGGCTGTTCGACCCACGATGTGCTCGTCTTTGTTCGCTACGTTGTTGTAGTAATATGTGCTTGGTTGTCCCTCAGCCATATCTCCTGCATCGAGCAGAATCACGTTCTCGCCTTTCTGGCGGAGCTGATCGACGTATGCGTGGACATTGGCTTGACTGACCTCGGCTGGCTTTTTCGACAGGAAGTTGTAGGGCAGTACCAGTCCGTGCACATCGGTTGTTAATAGAATCGTCAGTTCGCCTTCTTCTGGCTTTGAGCATGAGGCGAAGGCAAATACTGAAAGCAGTACGACGTAAACCAGTCTTTTCATTGTTAATAGATTAAGCCATCGTAAAAATGTGGCAATGTTACTTTGTGTGTTTGTTTATGAATTGTGCACCTCGGCGGCAATGGCATCGGCTGTTGCCTGAGCAAGCTCCATTGTCTGTGCTTCGGCATACACGCGGATGATTGGCTCGGTGTTTGACTTGCGCAAGTGTACCCATCGGTCAGGGAAGTCGAGCTTCACGCCATCGATGTCAGTTATCTCGACGTCGGGCATCTTGCTGTATTTTTCCTTGACCGAGGTTAGGAGGGCATCGATGTCGATGTCTGGTGTGAGATCGATACGCTGTTTGGCGATGCAGTATTGTGGATATGTGGCACGCAGCTGGCTCACGGTGAAGTCAGGCTTCTCCTTGCGGATGTGTGCGAGGTTCGAGAGGAAGAGGGCTATTCCTACCAGGGCGTCGCGGCCGTAGTGTGCCTCTGGGTAGATGACACCGCCATTGCCTTCTCCGCCTATCACGGCGTTGATGTCTTTCATCTTGGTCACCACATTGACCTCGCCAACAGCAGCAGCCTCATAATGTCCGCCACGGGCACGGGTCACGTCGCGCAAGGCTCGTGATGATGAGAGGTTCGAGCTGGTGTTGCCTGGTGTGTGCTGGAGCACATAGTCGGCACAGCTCACGAGGGTGTATTCTTCACCGAACATCTCGCCGTTCTCGCATATCACTGCCAGACGGTCAACGTCTGGATCGACCACAAAGCCCACATCGACCTTCGACTTTGGTATAGCCTCAGAAATCTGGGTGAGGTTGGCAGGTATTGGCTCAGGGTTATGGGCAAAGTGACCGTTGGCGGTGCAGTTGAGCTGATAGATACGCTTCACGCCAAGTGCTTCAAGCAGGGCAGGGATGACAAGTCCGCCCACCGAGTTCACGCAGTCGATCATCACGCTGAAACGAGCCTTGCGGATTGCCTCCACATCGACGAGCTTCAGCTTCAGCACCTGCTGTATGTGATAGTTGGTATAGTCCTTGTTGGTGATCTTGCCCACTTCCATCACCTCGGCGAAGTTGAAGTCTTCCGACTCGGCTATGCGCAGCACCTCTTCGCCTGTGGCTTTGTCAAAGAACTCGCCCTTCTCGTTGAGCAACTTGAGAGCATTCCACTGTATCGGGTTGTGGCTGGCTGTCAGTATGATACCGCCATCGGCATTCTCTGCAACCACGGCAATCTCGGTGGTAGGAGTTGTGGCAAGACCGATGTTCACTACGTCGAAGCCCATGCCGATCAATGTGCCGCTGACACAGTTGTAGAGCATCTGTCCAGAGATGCGTGCATCGCGACCTACTACAATACGGCGACTGCCATTAGGATTATTTTTACGTACAACTGCGCCATAGGCAGCTGTAAACTTCACAATGTCAAGCGGATTGAGTCCCTCGCCGGCTTTGCCACCGATGGTTCCGCGGATACCAGAGATAGATTTGATTAAACTCATTGTGGTAGATAATTTGGTTTTGTATAACGCACTGTGCCGTAGTACAGAGTGTAGTAATAAGACGAGAAAGTGCTTGGGGTAAGGTTGAATGGTACAATGACCGATGCCTCACCTCCCTGCCACAGGAAACGGATAGGGAAGCCTACGCCTCCGCTTGTGCACTCATACGATGACCCTGTGCCATAGGAATAGGCATAGCCCTGATAGCAATAGTAATTGCGGTTCCAGCTGTAGCAGACCTCGTAGCTGTTTGGGTCAAGGTTGTCGAGAGCAATGTTCTTCTCTGGCTCAATATAGTTGTAGTCAGAGAGGTTGAGCAGATTCTGATAACGCACGAGCACGTTTTCGTTCTCAAAGAATTTCTTCGAAGAACGCATGTCGGGATACTCATTGCCCCAACTATTAATCCTGAAGAGCATACGCTTGTAATAGCCGTCGGTAATCTGATACCACTTGCCAAGTTCGATGAACTCGCTCGGGCAGACGCTGTCAACCAGTATCGCTTCTGCCATATCGTTGATCTGTTCTTCGTCAAATTTGTCAGCAACAACAATGTCGTTGTAATCAATCCATTCCTGGATGTAATGACGTTCGTCACTCACATATTCCGCATAGCTCTTCGTGTCGTTACACGATGTGCAGACTATTGCAGCGACAATGGTTGTGATTGCAAGGATTTTTTTCTTCATTTTTATTCAAATTAAACGCGCAAATATAATAAATTCCCTCGTTCCACACAAACCTTTTAAGGATATTTATCAAATTGCAAGAATTTTTTGTCAAATAAAGAAGGAAAATGCAAATGGCGGATGCATTTGGGCAGACTCAAAATGACTCACCAGACTCGTTTTGTTATTTGCTTGGTGAAAGATACGCATCTGGCTCCATATTCGTCTTGTAGCTCTTCAGAGCTTCAATCATCTGCTCTGAAGAGGTATAACTGTCATAGATCGAAGTTTCGCTGAGGACAAGGCTTTGTGTCGAGAGAAGGCGCTTGATGCCCTTGCCTCGACCATGGACGAGTGCCAATGCGTAGATGTAGTCAGAACTGTCGCTGATGCCGATGCCAAGTCGTCCGTCGCGGTTGACCATCGTGACACCAATCTCGTTTAGTCGATTGAATTCCTGTATAGAGGCAAGGGTTTGGTGGTCGGATTTGTAAAGAGTGAAGGTGACTGATGCCATCCCAATATCAAAAATGCTTGTTGGAATATCCTGTTTGAGTGAGTGGCGCATGGCGACAACCTGAAGCGTGTCTCCTGCGCTCCAATTCTCATTATGCATAAGGATGGTTGATGCCAGATCGTAAACTGTGGTTGACTCAGTTATGTCTTGGGTGTCTAATTCGATGTTCGATGCCAAGCCATCCGATGACATGGAATATTCGATTGGAGTGATGATGCCTTGCGACACTATGTACGGAGCAACGACAGCCCTGTTCCATGCATTGCGCTTGGTCAGCCAGACAGGCTTCTGCATCAGATTGTACTTGCGGAAGAACGTCGCAGCGTTCCTGTTGCCTGCTATGCCCTCAAAGTTCTCCTGGAGAGCAGGCTTCAGCACTTTGTAGATGTTCAGGATGTTGTTCATCTTGACACGCTGTTTCATCTGCGCCTCTGTCTTTGGGTTCTTTGCATTCCTGTTGACAGTTGCCACAATGGTCTTGCCATTCGATTCCCATGCTCTCAATCCTCCGAGCTTGCCAGAGAAGATGCCTAATCCCGATTTAAGTATAGCCATAGTTTTATTGTTTTAGAGTTATTGTTTTAGTTTCTAGTTTTAGTTTTCAGTTTTGTCAATTCGATATTATACGTTCCTTCTGTTTTTTTCAGTTTTTATCCTTTGTTCCTTCGTTCTGCCTCCGTTCAGTTTCCGTCCATCATTCGTCTTTCCTTCGTTCTGCCTTTGTACTTACTTCGTTCTTACTTCAATTTAAGTACATACTTTCTACATTGTTTCCCCATTGTTTCTCCATCGAAACGATGGACAATCGATGGACAATCGATGGACAATCAATGGACAATAAGCGAAGGAAGAACGAAGGAAGAACAAAGGCAGAACGAAGGAAGGACGGAGGAAGAACGGAGAATTAGCGAAGGATGAACGAAGGATGAACGCAGGATCTCCGACTTAGCCGTCAAGTCATTCTGCTCATGTTCAACTAGAAGTGTCTGCTGCAAGAAACTGATTCGACGTCTTGTGAGGATAAGTTTAAGAATGCAAAACAAAAACAATGATGCATCCTATCTGCACAGGCAGATAAACGTTATTCTCACGCAAATATACAAAAAAAGTGGCAGACTATTGACTTATTCGTCATTTTTTTGCTTTTGCTGTGAAATTTCCTCCTATTTAGTCTGTTTTTAGAAGAAAATACCTTAATTTTGCAACATAGTTATTATATAAACCTTAATTCCGCAACACTATAGTTTAACATTATTTATAAGTGCCTGAGCAACAA
>JAEDEY010000202.1 GCA_016293065.1 Bacteroidales bacterium | reverse complement strand
CTTTTTTTACGCAAAAACAACATTGCAACGCAGGGCAGACACTCAATGTATCTGCCCTGCGTCATTGTTTTCTTATAAAGTTTTGAAGCCACAATCTCTGATTACTTCAGACGGAAAGTGACTGGGAGGACGTATCTCACGCGGACTGCCTCACCTCGCTGCTTACCTGGGATCCAATTTGGCATTGCCGATACAACGCGGATTGCCTCCTTTGTGAGATCCTCATTTGGCGAACGCATCTTTGTGATTTCTGTGACCGAACCATCTTTCTCTACGACGAAAGAAAGCGTGACACGACCCTCGATGCTATCCTTGACACATGGCTCTGGATAACGCAGATTGGTGCGAATAAACTCCACGAGTGCCTGTGTTCCTCCAGGGAACTCTGGTTCCTGCTCTACAGCGGTAAAGACATCATTGCTGCCGTTCTGCTTCACTTTCATGTCGCTTGTCTTTATTTCAGCAGGCTTGTACTTGCCGTCTTTGACATAGATTACTACAATGCCATTCTTTGCTTCTTCAGAATACTTGTCGGCAAGCTGTTTGACATCCGACGGAAGGTTATCTGTAGATTTGAAAACCGAAACCTGCAGGATTGTGCTCGGATCGATGCTGTTCATGTCGGCAATCTTCTTGCCTTCGCAGATGACAAGATGCTTGCCTTTCTGTTCTGAATCGCTAACAATCTTGATGTTCTGACCTGACTCTGAAGGCTGAACTGGCACTCTCTGCACATTGGCACTGACCACGAATGCAAGGGCTAACATTGGCAAAAGAGCAATGTAGCGGGCCCATGATTTAGGGCTTGATTTCTGTTTGTTGATCATAATGATACGAGTTTTTAATTGTGAGTGGTTGAAGCCATTGATCATTGCAAACGCAGCGGGCCCTGCTGCCTTGCTGACCAAAAGGCGTTGATATTGAGTGGAATCTATTCCTTGATTGAGAACCGACATGTCGGCCTCATATTCATGGATCGAACGAAGGTCACGTCCAAGAAGCCAGACGAAAGGGTTGAACCACTGTATAGTCCTGACTGCTTCGAGAAGAAGGAGATCGTAGGTGTGGCCAAGCTGTATGTGCGCCTGCTCGTGACGCAATATCGAGTCGCGATTATGCTCATAGTCATCGACACTCATCACAATGGTGCGGAAGATGCTGAACGAAGCAGCTTTCCCTGGCTTGAGAATCACGGTATTGCCAAAAGCATCGGTGTGGCGCAAGCCGTGTTGCATATAGCGCATAAGCGAAACTGACTGTATCAAGAGCATGAGCAACGAAACCGCTACGCCAGCATAATAGACGAAAGCCAAAATTGCGAGCCAAGGGAGATTGCTCAACCATGTCAGCAGGCTTGCTTCAGTTTCCTCCACACTCATTGCCATACCGCCAAGGTCTTCAATGTTCACTTCAACAGCAGCCTCAACAATGGGCAGCTCGATAGTGAGGGGAGTCAAAGGCAGGAACACCGACAGTGCAAGTGCCGACAGCAGAGTGATGCGGTTGAGACGATGGAAGGTCTCCTTGCTCAGAAGGGCGAAGAACACCCAATAGAACAATGCCAAGATAATGGCTGATTTGAGAGCGAAGGTAAGCATAGTCATGACTTCTTTTCAATTATCGACAAAATGGTCTTGAGCTCCTCCTCGCCTATCTCTTCTTCTTTGGCAAAGAAGGTGATGAGCGAACGCAGCGAACCTGCGAAGAACGAGTTCTTGACATCGTTCATGAATCGGCGAGTGTATTCCTCGCGTGTGATGAGAGGACAGAAATTGAAGGTCTTGCTGCTCGGATCCAACTTCTTGACACTCACGAAGCCCTTCTCTGTCAGAATCTTCATGAATGTGGCAATGGTCGAATAAGCAGGCTGAGGCTCGGGGTACTGTGCAATGATAGCGTGAGTGTTCATGCCATCAGTCCCGCCTTTGTCCCACAGGATATTCATTATCTCCATCTCGACTCTCGTTAGAGTCTTGTCGTCTTTTGCTCGTCTTGCCATATTTAGTTTTTTAGATTTGATGGTGCAAAGGTAATCTAATATTTTAGATAAAGCCAAGAAAAAAGGCAAGAAAATGAAGTTAAGGTCAAAAGTTTAACGTTTATTATTAGATATATAGGTGTGAAGATGTGAAGGCGCTGCGCTTGTGAAGATGTGAAGGTGTTCATTGTCGCTGGCTGACATAGTCAACAAGCATAAGACAATGAACACCTTCACATCCTAACATTTTAACAAGCAAGGCACTTTCACACCTTCACAAGCGTAGCGCCTTAACACCTTCACCCCTACAACGCTTTCTCAAAGCGCTCGAGGAAGAGGTCGCACTCTTTCTGGGTAATGCAGAGAGGTGGAAGGATGCGGAGCACATTGGTACCTGCCGCACCCGTGAAGACATGCTG
>JAEDEY010000063.1 GCA_016293065.1 Bacteroidales bacterium | reverse complement strand
GAATAGCATCTTTCATCGACAGGTTCTTCACGCGGTCTTTGAGCTCGGCATAGAACTCCATGCGACTCTCGTCGAGATTCTCGTTGTTGACACGCACAGGGACAACAAAGTGCAAGAACTCACGGTCGGGCACCGACTTGCCCCATGGCATCTCGTGACGAGCAAGAAACGAAGCATCAACATTGCGCTGATAGAAAGCCGTGTCGTAATCGGTCTTATCGGGCAACGACATATATTCATATAGGAAACACATTGCCTTGTCGGGCGAAAGAGTATCGGATCTTTGGCTGCAAGACACACTGCCAAGCATCATGAGGATGGAGACAAGAGAGAAAAGAGACTGCTTCATGAAAGACAAATAGTTGGATTGATATTTCGGACAATTGCCTCGACCACGAGACGATCGGTTTCGGGACGGCCAAAGACACGCGAAGAACGAGCCGAAGCATGAATCTCGGCAGTGTCAGTAGCATCGAGAATAGCTGCAGCATTGTCGGGATTGACACCACTGCCAGGCATGACCACCAGTCGGCCTTGAGCCTTGGCTACAAGCTGGCAGAGAAGGTCGATGCCCTTTTCTGCTGTAGGGGCCTGACCCGAGGTGAGCAGACGGTCACAGCCTAAAGAGATGATTTGTTCCAAAGACTCAAACGGCCGACGGCATACATCGAAAGCACGATGGAAAGTGACGCTCATGCCCTTGGCTCTTGCTATGAGCCGACGACTCACATCGATGTCGATATCGCCACACGGAGTGAGAGCTCCAATCACTACACCATCGACTCCCAACTCGCCACAGACACGGATATCCTCTTCCATGCAGCGCACTTCATCGTCGGTATAGACAAAGTCACCACTGCGCGGACGAATGAGCACATTGACCACAAGCCCCTCAAGACTCTTGGCATAGCGGATCATTCCTACCGAAGGAGTCAGTCCATCTTCGCTCAGGGCGCTGCAAAGCTCCACGCGATAGGCTCCTCCCTCGTAAGCAGCCTTGATGCTCTCGATGCTGCCGGCACAGACTTCGAGTCGTCTCATTTGGTGATCAGCTTAACGATATAATCCACACCCGAAGGCTTCTGGTCGAAAGTGAGCGTGATGCCAGTCTTGTTCTTCTTGAATTTCACGGCATTGCCATTGAGCACAGTAGCCGACCTGACTTTGCACGAGAGTGGCAATTCGAGCGTGTTGCTGTCGAGATTGAGGATATGCAGATACAGGGCGTTGCCCTTGCGTGTGGTCACACCCCAAGGCTGCTCTTCGAGATCGCCAGCAGTAGTGCCATAGATGCTCTCGCCATTAGCACGAAGCCACTCTCCCATCTCCTTCAAGCGTTCGAGGGCTGTTGCTGGCAGTTCGCCATTTGGCTGAGGGCCGATATTGAGCAAAAGATTAGCCCCCTTGCCCGATGTCTGTACGAGCAGGCGAATGAGCTCGTCGGTCGATTTGTAGTTCTGGTCGGTGACTTTATAGCCCCACATACCATTCATGGTCTGACAAGTCTCGAGTGGCAAGCGACTGATGGCCTGACCCGAGAGACCTGCATGATTCTGACCGGGAACATCACGTTCGAAAATCTGGATATCTTCGCCTGGGAAGACTTCGATGTGGTGGTTGTTGCCCACCAGACAGCTTGGCTGCAGCTTATGTATCATTTCGTACTGCTGACTCAACTGCCAATCGAAAGGCACAGAGTCCTGATCGTGATCCCAATAGCCATCGAACCAAATAGCACCCACCTTGCCATAGTTGGTGAGGAGTTCGGTGAGCTGATTGTTCATGAAAGCATAATATGATGGCCAGTTGGCCTTGGTTGTGTCGCGATGTGTGCCATGACCGGTGCGTCCCAAAGGATAGTCTTCGCGACGCCAGTCGAGGTGAGAGTAATAGAGGTTGAGGGTTATGCCCTGCTTGTGACATTCGTCGGCCAGCATCTTCAGGACATCCTTGCCATAAGGAGTAGCATCGACAATATTGAAATCAGACTGATCGGTCTTGAACATCGAGAAGCTATCGTGATGGCGAGTGGTGAATGTGATATATCGGGCACCAGCATCCTTGAATGCCTTGACCCATGCCTCGGGATTGAAACGGACAGGATAGAATGCCGAAGCAGCCTTCTCGTACTCACGCCAATCGACATTGGCAGTCTGCATATACCACTCTCCCTGACCGAACATGCTGTAAATGCCCCAATGCAGGAAGATACCGAACTTCATGTCAGAAAACTCTTGGCGGGCTTGCAAATTCTCGGGTGTCGGCACATAGTCCTGGGCGAAGCCTTTGAAACACAGGAGTGACACTGCTAAAGATAGGATTAGCTTTTTCATTTTGTTTGTAGTGTTAGTTAGGTATATTATTCGGGATTATAGCCAAAGAGATTCAGGTCGCGCATGTTGTTGCGCCAGTCTTTCTCGACCTTGACAAATGTCTTGAGCATCACCTTCTTGCCGAAGAATGCCTCGATGTCGCGACGAGCCAACGTGCCGAGTTTCTTGAGCATGGCACCCTGCTTGCCGATGATGATGCCCTTCTGGCTGTCGCGTTCGACATATATCAGCGCACCGATATCGATGAGTGAATCGTTCTCCTTGAACGACTCGACCTCAACCTGACAAGAATAAGGAATCTCCTTGTCGAACAGCAGCAGAATCTTCTCGCGGATGATCTCTGTCACGAAGAAACGCGCAGGCTTGTCGGTCAGAGCATCCTTGTCGAAATATGGAGGACATTCGGGAAGGAGATCCTTGATACGCGACAAGAGAATGTCGGTACCAAACTTATGCAGAGCCGAAATTGGCACAATCTCGGCCTTTGGCAGACGCTCGTGCCACTCCTCGACCAGAGAGACAAGTTTCTCCTGACTCACAAGATCCATCTTATTTATCACGACGATGACCTTGGTCAGCGATGTCTCGTCGGCCGACATACGCTGAACTGCCTGTAGGAAAGACTGATTCTTGTCGGGCGTCTCGACAGTGTCGGTGAGATAGAGAAGCACATCGGCATCCTGGAGTGCGCCTTGAGAGAAAGCGAGCATCGACTCGTGGAGCTTGCTCACAGGCTTCAACACACCCGGAGTGTCGCTATAAACGATTTGCATATCATCGGTATTCACGATACCCATGATGCGATGTCGAGTGGTCTGGGCTTTGGACGTGATAATCGAGATACGTTCGCCCACAAGAGAGTTCATCAAGGTGCTCTTGCCTACATTCGGATTGCCTACAATATTAACAAAACCTGCTTTATGCATAATGGTATATATAAAAAATTATTATCTTTATCACGCGACAAAGATAATAATAAAATAAGAATAAAAGGCAAAAAATGTGTGAATTAGTCAATCTGCCTGTCTATTTTTGCACACAAAGGCATATTATTCACCTAATGCAGAGTAATATAGACGCGACTGCTGGTAGTCACGCTGTGCTTCGAGTGCCTTGATGCGCATGTCGAAGAGGTCGGAAACCTCGATGGTATATTCGACGAGCGAGATCTCGCCCTCGGCAAGTGCCTTGCGAAGCAGAGTATAAGACGAGGCATTGGCAAGCTTGGTCTGAATATCCTGAGCTATGGCGAAATAACGTTCAGTGCGCAGTTTCTGAGCCTCGGCAATCTGCTGAAGCTGATAGATAGCATCTTCTGCCTCGCTCTGTGCCGATTGCACCTGAAGGCGGGCACGTTTCACGTTGCGGACATTGCTCCACAGCGGAATGCTCAAGCCGAAAGTCACTCCACGCCATTTCTCGTCGTCGGTGAGCTCGGCCATATATCCTGCAGTGAGCGAAGGCATCGACTGAGCTCGTGCCGAACGCAGTTCGTTGCGCGCAATGAGCTGCTGCTGTGCGTTCTGGGTCTCCTGCATCGAACGGAGCGTCATAGGGTTGCTGATGTCGAAAACCTGATAGTCGGTGCCCTGATAATCGACTTCAGCACCTCCGCACATGGTCTTGAGCTGAATCAGAAGAAGATCTCGCTCGGCTGTGAATCGCGAGGTCTCAGACTCAACATTGGCAAGTGAGAGACGGGCTCGGTTGACCTCAATCTTATTGGCATCGCCCGCAGCGAGTCGCTTCTCGTAAGATGCGGCAAGCTGGCGTTCCTGAACCAGACGCTCGTTGAAGATGCCGAGTGCCTGATTGTAGTAGGTGAGCTGGACGAGCAGGTCGATAGCCTCAAGACGAGTCTCGAGCAGAAGCTGCTGATACTGAAGGTCGAGAATTTCCTTCTGAGACTTGGCAAGACGATGACGGTAGCCAAAGACAGTGGCAAGGTCGAACGACTGATTGACACTGAAATCCCTACGCTTGCCCATTGCGTTATGGTTGCCATTGAGATAGTTGAACCCAACCTCGGGACCTTCAAGGGAGGTTTCCATCATGACTTCCTGCTTGGCAGCCGCCGTGCGGTCGGCAGCGGCACGTAGAGCCGTGTTATGTTGCTCGACAAGCTGCAGGATCTCGTCAACAGTGTTTTGGGCTGTTGCTCCATAGGCAAGGAGCCCAATTGCTAATACCGAAAAAATTCTCTTCATATCAAAATATTATTTTGTTTCTGGTTTATAGACCAATGGTGTGATGAACATATTGAGCAAGGTCGAACTGATGAGTCCGCCAAGAAGCACCTTTGCCATCGGACTCTGAATCTCGTTGCCAGGAAGGTCGCCACCAAAAGCAAGAGGCACCAAGGCGAGAGCCGAAGTGAGTGCTGTCATGATAATAGGTGTCAGACGATCGAGCGACGCATCGATAAGATAGCGATTGTCGGACGAAGACTGCCAGTTTTCGTTGTATTTATCAATGAGCAGCATACCATTGCGCGTAGCAATGCCAAAGAGCGAAATGAAGCCAATGATGGAAGGGATGCTTACCACACCTCCTGTCATGGCAATGGCAAAGACACCACCGATGAGCGCCAAAGGCAGATTGAGCAACACGACAGCTGCCTGATAGGTGTTCTTGAACTGCGCATAGAGCAAGAGATAGATGAGCACGATGCTGATGCACGAGATGAGCATTAGGATGCGGCTTGCCGACTCCTCGCTCTCAAACTGTCCGCCATATTCGACATGATAGCCTTCGGGCAAAGCCACTTCGGCTGAGATGCGGTTGCGGATGTCGCTGACGGTGCTGCTGAGGTCGCGTCCCGACACATTGCACGATACGACAATCTTGCGTTGCACATTCTCGCGGCTGATGGTGTTTGGTCCCACAGTAGATTCGATATTGGCAATATATTCGAATGGAATCTTCTGACCATTGGCATCGACCATAAGACTGCGGATCGACTGGATAGCATCTCGGTCGTGACTGGCGACCTTGACGGTGAGGTCGAAAGCGTTGTTGCCTTCATAGACAGTGCTCACAGCCTCGCCTTCGAGCAAGACATGGACATAGTCGGCAAACTGACTTGGCGTGACACCATATTTGGCCATCATGCTGCGACGGGGAGAAATGCGAAGCTGCGGACGCTCGACCTGTTGCTCGACATTCAAGTCTGCCACTCCCCTAATATCGGAAATAGCACTCTTTATCTGGTTGCCGAGAGCATATAGCTTATTGAGGTCGTTGCCAAAAATCTTGATAGCGATATTGGCCTGCGTTCCGCTCAGCATTGCATCGATGCGGTGAGATATAGGCTGGCCAATCTCGATGCTCACGCCTGGCAGCACCTTGAGCTTGTCGCGCACCTCGTCCATAAACTCATCGCGTTTGCGCTTGCCAAGTTCGAACGGAGCCTCGATTTCGCTGGTATTGACACCGAAAGCATGTTCGTCGAGTTCGGCGCGACCTGTCTTTCGAGCCACGGTCTTGATTTCGGGCACTTGCATCAGCATTGCTTCTGCCTGTCGGCCAATCTTATCCGACTCGTCGAGCGCAATGCCCGGAAGCGTAGAGATGCTGATGGTCAAAGAACCTTCGTTGAAAGGAGGCAAGAAGGTGCGTCCGAAAGTGAAGAAAAACGCGATAGCCACAACAAACAAGACTATTGCAGAGGCGAGCACAGGACGACGATGACCGAGAGTCCAGACCAAAGCAGTCTCATATCTCGCTTTGAGCCATGTCACAAGCTTTGGGTCGCTCTTTGGTTGGTCGGTCGCAGTATTGTAGCCCACATTCCTGAGCAGAAAGCTACAGAGGACAGGTGTGAGAGTCAAAGCCACCACTGTCGAGGCGAAGAGGCTGAGGATGAAGGCTATGCCAAGCGGCACGAGCATTCGACCCTCCATGCCGCTGAGGAAGAACAACGGAAGGAATGACACCACGATGATGAGTGTGGAATTGAGAATAGGCATACGCACCTCGCGCGACGCATGGAAGACGATGTCGAGCAGCTGCTTGGTCGTGAGCTTGCCCTCGTCGCGTGCCTTGGCGGCTGCCTGACGAATGCGCTTATATACATTCTCGACATCGACAATGGCATCATCGACCAACGAGCCTATTGCGATGGCCATACCGCCAATGCTCATGGTATTGAGCGTCATGCCCATGAGGTGGAGCACAATAATTGTCACAAGCAAAGCCAACGGGATGGTGACAAGCGAGATGACCGTGGTGCGCCAGTTCATCAAGAAGATGAAAAGCACAATGACCACAAAGATAGCACCCTCGATCAATGCCTCCTGAATATTGCTGATCGAAGCATCGATGAAGCGCTGCTGGCGGAAGATTTCACGGTCGATGGCAATGCCCTGAGGTATGGTCTTCTGGATATCGTCGAGAGCTGCATCAAGGTTGGCTGTCAGTCGCTCGGTGCTTACATTTGGCTGCTTGGTCACGGTGAGGAGAACTGCCGTCTTGGCATTGTTTGATGCAACGCCAGTCTTTGGTGTCTTGGCTCCCACACCGACATCGGCAAGCTGGTTGAGCAACACAGGCACGCCATTGACACTCTTCACTACGGTTTGACCTAATTCGGCTACATCCCTGGTCGAAAGCACGCCTCGGATCAGATACTCGTTGCCAAATTCGTAGAGCGTACCGCCCGACACGTTCTGGTTCATCTCCTGCACTGCATCGAGGATATCCTGCACACTCACGCTGTGATGGCGCAGTTTCTCGGGATGCAGCAGCACCTGATATTCTTTCTCGTCGCCTCCCATCACGGCAACATTGGCGACACCGCTGATCGAAAGCAGACGAGGACGGATGGTCCAATCGGCTATCTCGCGCACATCGAGCATCGACAACGACTCGTTGCTTTCGTCGATGGTAAGGCCGATGATCATCATCTCACCAAGGATAGAAGACTGCGGACCGAGCGTCGGCTTGCCAACACTCTTGGGCAAAGACTCGCCTATGGCCGACAGTTTCTCGGTCACAATCTGACGCGCACGATAGATGTCGGTTCCCCAGTCGAATTCGACTTGTACGATAGAAAAGCCAGTAGAAGACGACGAGCGCACGCGACGCACATTTGTAGCGCCATTGACAGCCGTCTCGATCGGGAATGTCACGATGCGTTCCACCTCCTCGGGCGCCATACCGTTGGCTTCGGTCATCACCACCACCGTCGGGGCATTGAGGTCGGGAAAGACATCGACTTCGGCTGTCTTGGCTGTATATAGGCCGATGACCATCAGCACCACTGCTGCGATGAGAATGGCCAATCGGTTGTTGAGCGAAAACTTGATTATTCTATTTAACATGAGAACAGCAAAATAAGATACATAATTAACATTAGTGAGAATGGTTGTGAGCATCAGGGATGACGCCAGCAGCTCCAGCCATCTTCACTTGGCTCACTCCTTTCACCACCACATTGTCGCCTTCTGAAAGACCACTCAGCACTTCGACACGACGTCCGTCGGAAGCACCGATGCGCAACTCACGTCGCTCATAACAGTCGTCTTCGCCCGAATGTTTGATGAATGCGTAATACACACCCTGAGACTCGCTCAATGCCGAAACAGGAATGGTCAAGACATTATCGCGATTGTGCATTATAAGCCAGATGTCGGCAAAAGCTCCAGGTACCACACTTCCCGTATTGGCAAATTCGAAGGTCACGGGGATATAGGCAGAACCCTCGTTGGCTATCTTGCCAATAGCCACAAGATGTCCTCCCATATCGTCAAGACTGCGTGCTTCATCGTCGTAGCCCATCTTGAAATTGGCCGAACGCACCTTGGTCAGTGTGGAGAAATACTTCTCAGGCACTTCTGCACGCAACTGCAGATTGCAACTCTTGGTGACTGTCGCAACGATCTGCCCTGCCTCGACATACTCGCCTTGTTTCACGACAACCTGCTTGATGAAACCTTTGATAGGAGCCGTAACCTCGGCACCAGAGTCATTGCCACTACCTGCCTTGGCTGCAAGACGAGCTGACTCATATTCCATCTTTGCACGTTCGAATTCTTTCTGCGAGATGATGGAATCTGCTATCAGACGTTCGGCTCGACGATATGCAGCTTCGGCTGTGGCAAGCAACAGATTGTTTTGTGCCACGATATCACCGCCTACTATATTGCGACCAGAGACTTTCGCCAGCACTTCCCCATTGCGCACCTCCGAACCCTCTGACAGATGGTCGCGAGTGAAAGTGAGGATGCCTGAGGTACGAGCCACCACAGCCGACTCGTCGCCTTGTGCTGCCAGTACCTGTCCGCTCACTCGAATCACTTCGGCAAAAGAACCCAGACCAATGGTTTCTGTTTCCAATCCTGCCATCTTGGCTTGTTCGACCGAGAAGGTGATGATACCATCTTCGTGTTCATGGTCGTGTTCAGACTCGTTGCCGTGTCCTGCTTCGTGGGCATGATCATGGACGTGATTGTGGTCATGTTCGTGAGAGCCACATGCAGAAAATAGTACAGTGGCTGCAACAGCCAGCGTAAAAAGTCTTGCAATCTTCATCGTTTTTTGTATGAAATATTAATGGATTAACTTTGAAAACGCACAAAGTTGGTTAATTAATTTTGCAACTCAAATGCAAAGTAAGTAATTATGGTTAAAAAAAAAGAAATTGAACATACTAATAATGATTAAAATGTCGTTGAAAGAGAAAAAGATGTTTATCTTTGCACAAAAAAGTTGACAATATGTTTGATTTTGTAGCCATTTCGGCACCATATATACTCATTGCTGTTGCGTTTGTCGGTCTGGTGTTTTTGAGCTTTAGAAAGATATGGACCGGACTAATCATATTGTTGTGTGCTTGGGCTTACAACTATCACATGGAGTGCATCCCCTTGAATATATTTTCATATTACGCAAGCAGCTGGAGCGACAATGGCGATTCGCGCCAAGAGAGATTCAGGATTCTCACATACAACATGTATTCGGCAAGCGACTACTATAGGAGTGTGAAAGAAGACCCTCGTGACTTGTACGGCTTCCTGATTGCCCAAGATGCCGACGTGATAGTGCTCGAGGAGTATTATCCCGACCTATGTACGGCACTTCGGGACTCATTGCTCCAACACTATCCATATCTCGAATATCAGAAGTTCCACTGCTCGAATGCCGTATATAGCCGATACCCCTTGAGCAACTGGCACGAGATGGAGGTCAAGCTCGAAGAGAATGCCTTGGACAAATACAAGTTCGCCAAGGCCAAAGACCTCGACAACTTGCGACGCATGGAGCCTTTTCGATATAATGCCAGCGTGACAGTGAATTTGCCAAACGACAGTATCCGACTGATAACCTGTCATTTGGCATCGAACCATTATGACCAGATTCGCGAGATTCAGTGCGACACTGTTTCATACAAGACACGTATCAAGACTCACATAAAATGTGTTGTTGCAGGTAATCTCGAACGAGAAGTCGAGGCAAGATATGTGCTGGAAGAAGTGAAAGACTATCGAGAGAAAAAGGTAAAGACCATAGTGCTTGGTGACATGAATTCGGTAGCAGGCAGTTCGCCGCTAAAAATACTGCGTCAAGGTGACCTATTGCGCAATGCATGGTGGGAGAAGGGCTTCGGACTGGGACTCTCGTTCCACAACCATAGGGTGATGTATTTTCGACTCGATCATGTGCTCTATTCTCGCGACCTGACACTTAAAAAAATCAGAGTAGCCGACGTTGACTACTCTGATCATAAACCTGTTATTGCTGATTTTGTCAGTCCATAGACATCAGCTTCTTGACTATTGCCCTGTCTGCATCACACCATTCGAGATCCATGATGTCTTCCTTTTTCAACCACATACTGCCCACATGTTCTTTCAGTGTGAACTGGCGGTTTTTGGCGGAACACATATAAACTGACATTGTGATGATGAAGTCTGGATATTTGTGAACAATCTCACAAACCTTCTCTCCAACATTGACGTCATAGTCCATCTCTTCTTGCAGTTCTCTGCGCAAAGCTTCTTGCTCAGACTCTCCTGCTTCAATCTTACCTCCAGGAAATTCCCACCTAAGCGAGGTATATGGATAACGTGTGATGCCTCTCTGCATACACAGTATCTTTCCACGGTTTACAACAACAGCTGCAACGACCTTAATGTGTTCCATCTTTTTTCAAGCTTTCAGGCAAAGTATTGTTAATTATTTTCGAGCAAAATTAATAAATAATAAATATACTTCCAAAAAAAAAGAGAAAAAACAGACAGAAAAATACCGAGATTACTTCACTATGCCCTTTTCGAGATATTCTGCGAGGTTTGTACGCATCACAGAAGCCACATGATCGGCTGCCACTTTCTGCATGTCGTGGTTGACCATGATCTGCACAAGCTGCTCGAAGCTGGTGGTCTGTGGGTTCCAGCCGAGTTCGGTCTTTGCCTTGGTTGGGTCGCCCCAGAGATTGACAACATCGGTCGGACGATAGAATGCTTCTGATACGGCAACAAGGGTCTTCCCGACGAGATTGGCTGGACCTGAGGTGCAGATTCCCTTCTCGTTGATGCCCTCACCTTCCCAACGCAGCTCGATGCCTGCATAGTGGAATGCCAAAGTGGCGAACTCTCGCACGGTGTGCTGTACGCCTGTGGCGATGACGAAGTCTTCTGGTGTGTCGTGCTGAAGGATGAGCCACATACACTCTACATAGTCCTTGGCATAACCCCAGTCGCGCAAAGAATCGAGGTTGCCGAGATAGAGGCAATCCTGCTTGCCCTGGGCGATACGTGCGGCAGCAAGGGTAATCTTACGTGTCACGAAGGTCTCGCCTCGACGCTCAGACTCGTGGTTGAACAAGATGCCCGAGCAGCAGAACATGTCATAAGCCTCGCGATACTCTTTGATGATCCAGTAGCCATAGAGCTTGGCAACGGCATAAGGACTGTATGGGTGGAATGGTGTCTTCTCGTTCTGCGGCACTTCCTCAACCTTGCCATAAAGCTCAGAGGTAGATGCCTGATAGATCTTGCAGGTCTTCTCAAGATGGTTGGTGCGAACTGCCTCGAGGATGCGGAGCACGCCTACAGCATCGACATCGGCAGTAAACTCTGGTGCATCGAAACTGACCTGAACATGACTCTGTGCAGCAAGGTTATAGATCTCGGTAGGCTGTACCTTGCCTACGAGCTTGACGAGCGACATGGAGTCGCCCATGTCGGCATAGTGAAGATGGAAGTTTGGCGTTCCTTCAAGATGAGCGATGCGCTCACGGTAATCGACCGATGAACGGCGAATGATGCCATGGACTTCGTAGCCTTTGGCTAACAAAAATTCGCTCAGGTATGAGCCGTCCTGTCCTGTTACGCCCGTGATAAGGGCTACTTTTTTCTTTTCCATTCTGTATTTAGTTTTTTGGTTTTACTTTTTTT
>JAEDEY010000201.1 GCA_016293065.1 Bacteroidales bacterium | reverse complement strand
AGTCTTTCCACAGGAAAATAGGCATTGATGATACCCATGACGATGCTGATAACAAACAACAGAATAATAATCTTCAATGTGTCATAAACAAAGAAGTTCAGTGCCTCTCCCAAATGAGTGGTGGCATCTATGCCACATATATCATATATAAGCCAATCGGCAAATTGCTGAATCATAAGTCTTGTTTGATAAATACTATAAAATAATTGTGACAGTATAATATAAGCCTACAAGGATGAAGAGGATGGCTACGAGACGGTTGAACCAACGCTGGAAGATGGCTATCTTGCCCATCACCCTGCCTAACGACTGCATGCTGTAAGCGATAATCCATGCTGCCACAAGCACAGGAAGGGAGGTGGCAATGGCATAGACCACGGGTAGCGCGTAACCACCAGACTCTACTGCCGACATTGGGATGAGCATGCCGAAATAGAGCATTCCGCTGGTGGGGCAGAAAGCCATGGCAAAGAGCACACCGAGGATTAAGGCACCCGATGCTCCTTGTGTCCAACTGCCTGACGCCTGACCCGAAAAGCCGAACTTTGGCAAATGGAGCAGATGACCGAACAGTATGAACAGACCGATGAGAACAAGGGCTGGTCCAAGAATCCATTCTCCAATGGTGCTTATCGCATCCTGAATGCCAAAGGCATCCTCGCCCTTGCGGATGATGAATATAAGAACTGCACCCAACGTCGAATAGGCGATGGTTCTTCCTAAGGTATAAAGCAAACCTAAGTAGAAGACCTTCCGACGGTTGTCCAACTCTCGTCCGAGATAGGCCACCGCAGTAAGATTGGTAGCAAGCGGACATGGGCTGACAGCGGTCAGAACACCCAATATCAGGGCAGTGACCACTGGCAACGAACTATTGTCGAGTAACGAATATAGCCAATCCATTATTTCAATGCTTTAGTGATTTCTTCTTTCACTATCTTCTTAAATTCCGCGGGATTTCTCTTGGCATATTGGAAGCCTTGGCGAGTGAGGTCGGTGCGGGTCTCCTTACCATTCTTGTCAATCTTCACGATAAAGAGCGAAGAGAAACTCACCTTGTGGTCAGCAGCAACAGGTTTGCCTTGCTCTGTTGAGAAATCAATGACCTTCATACTTATCTTCTTGTCCTTTTGCTGAGAGGCAAAACTCTCATCCAGCACTTCCTTTGCACACTTCTCTATGCTGTGGCAGGTGACGCAACGCTGCTTGCCATGGAAATAGCGAAGCTCCACACACTGTGCCTGCACGACGAGTGCCATCATGCAAAACACCATTGACAATAATACTCTTTTCATTGTTGTACGGACTATTTTAATATTTGTACAAGCTCATTCTCGCTCTTCTGGCCGCGCGCCACAACATTGCCATCCACCACAAGTGCAGGTAGCGACATCACGTTATACTGCATCTGCTCCATGATGTCACTCACTGCCGACACCTTAGCATCGATGCCATTCTCTTTTACTACCTTCTCGACAAGGGCGAGATACTTCTGATTGCAGGCACAGCTGCTTACTAAAACCTTTACGTCTTTCATAAATTAAACTTGTTTTATAAAATGAATAATAATTGTTTATCGTAGAATAACGATTATATAGTTTCAAATAATAGCGTATGCAGATTTTTAGCTCAGGCATACGCTTAGTCTTGCTCACAACAATCCTTGTCCTTGCAGATTTCCTTCTTAAAGAACTCTGCAAATAGCTCGCTGGCATACTCCCAGTTTTCGCGCACTATGCAGTATTTCACTTTTGGAGTTTCAATCTCCCCTTGTATGAGTCCGGCATCCTTCAATTCCTTAAGATGTTGGCTTACTGTGGCTTGTGCTATGGGTAGTTCCTCATGAATGTCGCCGAAATAGCATGTTTCTTGCTTGGCGAGGAATTTCAAGATAGCGATGCGCGCAGGATGTCCTAAAGCCTTGGCAAAACGTGCCAATGTCTCAGTCTTGATGCAATATGATTTCTTTTCAGCCATAATCAATGACAAATAAATTATTTTGGCGCAAAGGTAAAGAATTTGTCTTATTCCACAAAATGATTATTGTAGTTTAACGATTATTTAACAATTGATATTCAAAATAAATGCTGAAAATAGATTGAAACAAGGGGAATATCCTTTATTCAAGACAGCAAGTCTAAGGGCAATCAAAGATGATGAAAATAATGAAGCATATGGGGTCATCTCAGTTACTTTTGACATGACCCCATATAAGTGTATTGCCCTGAAAAACATGACTCCACGTGAAGCGGCTTCATGTAGAGGGAAAATACAGAAGAAGTGGACTTGCTACAGAGAAAAGTATCTTGAAAGTTTGGAGATCAGAAGGAGCAACTACCTTTGCGGCACAAACCCTGGAAATGATTGAGTCAAGAATCAGGGGGCAGGTTCCTGATCCTTGTCTGTCTT
>JAEDEY010000200.1 GCA_016293065.1 Bacteroidales bacterium | reverse complement strand
TCGAGTGCTCATCCTAACGGAGGGTAAAATGCGTCCTTGATGTGAGTAACCTTCGGTTCGCCTTTCGATGGGATGACAATGGCAAAAATATCGAAACGCACAGGATAGGTAATATTATAGAGTTTTATGTAAAAGTCGGTGGCATAGACCGAGCGGAGAATCTTCTTCGGATCGACCGCATTCTCTGGATTACCCCAGATATCGGTCGAACGAGTCTTTACCTCGATCGAAACGAGTTCGGCTGTCGATGGGTCGAACGCAATGATGTCTATCTCCATGTGATGATCCTTCCAGCGCTGTTCGATAATCTGATAGCCCTGCTTGCGCAGATAATCTGCAGCAATCTCCTCACCTTGCAAACCAAGAGAATAACTTTCTGTCATAATTTTTGTTTATTTTTAAAAAAGATTATATATTTGCGGTCAAAAACATACATGTAACAAGCAATATGCAAACCTTTCAAACTCCACGACTCCGCGATACTGACTTTGTCGATCTGATGAAGCGCAGGATTTGCAATATCCTTATCCTTGCCAACCCTTACGATGCATTTATGCTCGAAGACGATGGTCGTGTCGATGAGAAGATTTTCTTCGAATATGCCCGATTGGGACTTCGCTTCCCACCTCGATTCATACAGGTCTCTTCGCTCCAGATGGCCGAGAAGTCTATGCTTGAAAACGGCATCGACCTCATCATCTGTATGCCAGGAACCGACAACAACGATGTGTTTGACATCGCCCGCACTCTGAAAGAACGTCACGAGAACATACCCATCGTGGTGCTCACGCCTTTCAGCCACGGCATCAGGGCCAGAATGCAGGACACCGACCTCTCGATCTTCGAATATGTGTTCTGCTGGCTCGGCAACACCGACCTTCTCTTGACCATCATCAAGCTGGTCGAAGACAAGATGAACCTTGAGCACGACGTGGAAGCAGGTGTTCAGATGATACTTCTGGTCGAAGACAATATCCGCTTCTACAGTTCCATATTGCCCAATCTCTATAAGTTCGTGCTTCAGCAGAGTCTCGAATTTGCAACCGAAGCACTCAATGCCACACTCGAAACACTCCGTATGCGAGGCCGCCCGAAGATTGTGCTTGCCCGCAACTACGAAGAAGCATGGAGCCTATATAGCCGATACAGCGACAATACCCTCGGTGTAATCAGCGACTGCCGATTCCCAATGACTCCGATCAAGGGTGCGCGTCCGACCGAAGAAGAGAAAGACCAGCTGGCAGGCTTCAAGCTCCTTGATGCTATCCGCAAGATCGACCCATATATCCCGCTCATCATGGACAGTGCCGAGACCGAGAATGCGGAACGTGCCGAGAGCTGCGGCTACCACTTCATCGACAAGAACTCGAAGAAGATGGATGTGGATCTGCGTGACATGGTGCGCAAATATTTCGGATTCGGAGATTTCGTCTTCCGCGATCCTGAGACAGGCGAAGAAATTGCACGCATCCATAACCTCAAAGAGCTGCAGAACAACATCTTCACTCTGCCACGCGAATCCCTACTCAACCAGATCACACAGAACAACATCTCGCGTTGGTTGGGGTCTCGTGCCCTCTTCCCCATCTCGCAGTTCCTCAAGCATATCACCTGGGACTCGCTTCAGGATGTTGATGCACATCGACAGATCACCTTCGATGCCATTGTTGCCTACCGAAAGATGAAGAACCATGGCGTTGTGGCTGTGTTCCAGCGCGAGCGTTTCGACCAATACAGCAACTTCGCCCGCATCGGCGATGGGTCGTTGGGAGGAAAAGGACGAGGCCTCGCCTTCATCGACCGTATGCTCACCCGTCACGAAGACCTCCCTGCTCCTACCATGATTCCTAAGACCGTGGTGCTGTGTACCGATATCTTCGACGAGTTTATGGACATCAACCAGCTCTATCCTATTGCTCTGAGCAACCGCTCCGACGAAGAGATTCTCGAAGCCTTCCTTCATGCCCATCTACCCCAGCGTCTGCTGGTCGATCTCGAAGCTTTCATGGAGGTTGTCAATGGTCCGCTTGCCGTGCGTAGTTCTTCGCTACTCGAAGACTCACACTATCAGCCTTTTGCAGGAGTTTATTCGACCTACATGATACCATTCGTCAACGACAAATACGAGCGAATCGAGCTGCTTGCCTATGCTGTCAAAGCTGTCTATGCGAGTGTCTATTACCAAAGCTCGAAAGACTATATGACAGCCACGAGCAATGTCATCGACCAGGAGAAGATGGCAGTCATCCTTCAGGAGGTTGTGGGCGAAGCACATGGCGACCGTTTCTATCCTGTCATCTCGGGTGTGGCACGAAGCGTCAACTACTACCCTATCGGTGACGAGAAAGCTGAAGAGGGCACTGTTTCGTTGGCAATGGGTCTTGGCAAATACATCGTCGATGGCGGACAGAGCCTGCGTGTCAATCCATATCATCCCGACAAGGTGCTGCAGATGAG
>JAEDEY010000199.1 GCA_016293065.1 Bacteroidales bacterium | reverse complement strand
AGAGTTGTTACCGTTCTGACCCCAAGAAGCACGAATCTTCAAGAAGTCCATCCAGTTCTGTGTGCTCTCCATGAATTTCTCGTTTGAGAGAACCCAACCTGCAGATACTGATGGGAATGCACCCCAACGGTTGCCCTTGCTGAAGATAGAAGAACCATCATAACGCATTGTCACTGTAGCCATATATTTCTCCTTGTAGTCCCAAGAGATACGGCCGAACCAAGAAGCGAGATATTCCTCATCATTAGGACTTCCGCTAAGTGATGCATTTGCGAGATCAGTGCTGAAGTTTGCCAAATAAGCTGAATTCCAACCCTTAAGAGTAGCAAATTGTGAACCTTCGACAACAGAGTTAGAGCCACTGAGATTAAAACTCCAACCAGTACTCTGGAATGACTGACCAGCCATTACAGTGACGTTATGTCCATTAAGTTCAGGAAGCTGATAGGTAAGAGTATTCTCAATCGACCAATTTGTGCTCATCGATGAACTCTGGCTTACGCTATAAGAAGACACTGTACCAGAACCTGAAGAAGGAGAGCGAGGCTCGCCATAGCTACGGTATGCGCTATTATTCCAATTATAGTTGTACTGAGTGCGCCACTTCAAGCCCTTGATAGGCTGGATAGTGATGAAAGCAGTAGCATTTACGTTAAGGCCACGGCTCTGTGTCATAGAGTTGAAACCACCCTTTGTAAGACCTTCGTATGGGTTGTTGAACCAGAAGTCGTTCCAGCCAGCACCATAGTTAACATGGTTGTACAACTCACCAGGAGCAGCATTAGGATCAACCTCGTTGGCATACATAGGAACGAGTGGGTTTGTCTGAAGCAAGCTGTGGATATAGCTCCAGTACATACCACCTTCAGCCAAGTCGTGGCTCTTGTTGTAACCAACAGAGAGGTTCTCACCGATAGTGATTACGTCATAGTCCTTAACCTTAAGGAGGACATGGTCACTATTGATACGGAGAGTGTTACGCTTGTAGTAAGAAGCTACGTCAGCACCCATGATACCTTCGTTGCTGGTATTTGTGTAAGACAAAGCGAACTTTGACTTATCTGAACCACCGGTAAGGGTTACTGAGTGATTCTGCTGAATAGCATTCTCATTCTCGAATGCGCCCCACCAGTCAGTACCTTCCCAACCGCCTGCGACCTTGTCGAGAATATTCTGAGGAACAAAAGCCGAGAAATCAACCTTCTGACCAGAAGTATTGAAGCTATACTCATCCATGATAGTCATATACTGCTGAGCATTCAGAAGCTGTGGACGCTTATAGGCGTTTGACCAACCCATAGAGCCGTTGTAGCTGAGCTCTACCTTACCCATCTTACCCTGCTTTGTTGTAACAAGGATTACACCGTTTGCACCACGTGCACCGTAGATAGCAGCAGAAGCAGCATCCTTGAGAACATCGATACTCTCGATATCGGCAGGGTTGATACCGTCGATGTTACCTCCAGGAACACCATCAATTACATAAAGAGGTGCAGAGTTACCGATAGTACCCTTACCACGGATAGTAACGCTGAATCCCTTACCTGGCTGAGAAGAAGTCTGTGTGATCTGAACACCAGGAGTAGAAGAAGCCATTGCCTCAAGAGCATTGGTTGTGTTGAGCTTTGCAATGTCATCACCCTTTACCTGTACTGTAGCACCGGTAACGAGCTTTTTCTTCATTGTACCGTAACCGATGACAACTACGTCGTCGAGATTCTGTACATCTTCCTTGAGAGTGACTGTCATGCCCTGAGCGGCCTTGACAATCTGTGATGAATAGCCGATGAAAGAGACCTCAAGGTCCTTACCAGCATTGGCTTCCACTGCGAACTTACCGTCGATATCGGTAACTGTACCAGTAGAAGTGCCGACAACGCGAATGTTGGCTCCGATGATAGGATCGCCAAATTCATCAACAACGGTACCTGTGATCTTCTGTGTCTGTGCATAAGCAGATGACATCATGCTTGGTGCAACAAAACCAGGAGCACCTCCAGCAAGCAGCACGGTCAAACCTGCAGCAAGCCACGATTTTCTTGTTTTGATACTCATGTTTTTTAAATTTAATAATAATGTAACTATTGTTTGGATAATGTTAATTTTTACTTCTGTTTCGCATAATGTGTATTATCGGCAATGCATTAGTGCGTGATAAACCATAAATTTTATCGACGCAAAATTAGTTTATTTATTATTCGGAGTTATCACACTTCCTACAATTAACATATATTATTAACTTTTTTAACACTTGCAACTCAATAATTACTTAAAAATTCATAAAAAGTCAACTTCCTTACGCATTATCTGTCACGATTGCAATCTATGGCAGCCACTTTCTCAACTACGCATATTTGCTAATTATGTAACCACAATCTGTGCACCTCACAAGTAGCCTGTATAGATATAAAACTAACTTTTTACACATTTAAGTGTTAAAATAGAATAGTCGTACTGGGAAAG
>JAEDEY010000062.1 GCA_016293065.1 Bacteroidales bacterium | reverse complement strand
CAGGCTTCTCATCTTGGGTAGTTGTCACATCGGTCGTTGTTTCAGTTGTTGTTTCTTGAGGATCCTCCTCTGGAGTTCCATCAGTTCCTTCTTTGGCTGGCTCTGTCTTTGGTTCGTCGCGTGTATATTTCGACTCTTCCTTAGCTGGCTCATTAGCCTTAGCTCCTGAGATATAGCCAATGACAATCTGTCCGATACCGAAGATGACGATGAACCATCCAATACCTCCGAGCAAACCGAAATTCATGAAGCGAGAGAGGACATAGACACCCAAACCGATAGCAATCTTCTTGATGCCCTCGTGCATCACTGGCTGATCAGCGAAGCGGCCATACATAGGGGTCTGACGAGAAGCCGCATAGGCAGGTCTTGCGTTATTTGAACTGCTGTTGCCCGATGTACTTGAAGTTTGGGAAGCGCGAGATGAAGAACCATAGCCGTAAGGGATGTCACGTCCGTTGCGAAGTGCCTCCATCACCACAGCATCGCGACTCTTCTTGCGCTTGTAGATGAAATAGAGAATCAAGGCAATCAAGATAACCGGACCAAAAAATACGCAGAACACCGAGATTGCTACAATGAAAACTGCTCCGCCTCCAATTTTGTCGGCATTGCGTATAAACCAGCCATCGCGGTCATGATGAATACTATGGGCGACAGCTTCGTTGACAGTATGTTCGATGTAATCATCCAAATCCTGATCATTCCACTCTACTGCTTTCCAACCATCAGTTGTCTCTCCTGCCTCAACAATCACCGAATCCTCGACAGAACCTGTACGAGTCGAATGACGATGATTCTGAGCCCAAACCACTGTGCAAGTTCCAAAGATGAACATGATGCACAACAAAATAGAATTCAATTTATTCATAACTGTTCAAATAGTTTAATTTGTTTGTTTGCCTATTTGACGTAATAACTTTGTGTTTTGTTGCAAAAAGAATGAAAAAAATTAAAGATTGTATCCAAACTTTGCTCAGTAACATTTGCAAAGATAAAGAAAACTACCGAAAATGTACAATGTTTTAATATTAATTATGTAAAAATACTACGAAAAAAACATATATTTGCACAAATATAAACCAATATAATAGGAAAAAATGAATAATTACAAGAAACCAATTATTGCTTTCTTTGCAATGCTTTTGATCCAAGCAATCGTTTCGGTTGTAGTTCTCGTACCTGGAGCCATCTATGAATTGATGAAGATGGCGGCTGCCGGACAGGAGCCAAATCCAGAAGTTCTCATCGAGAGGCTCACTTCGGGCTCGTCTATTATGTCGATAGCTCTCATCGTCTCATCGATCATCACAATCTTCTTCATGCAGACTCCGATGAAGATGATCAGACTGAAAGACAGTTTTGCGATGCCGAATATTTCATTAGGCAAGTCGGTCTATTTAGTGCTTGCTGCTTTCATCGGCATATATGCTACTGATATTGTGAGCGAGGTTATGGATCTGCCAAACATAATTGAGGCAGAATTGGGCAATATGAGCAAGACCGTGATGGGCGTGCTTGCCATTGCCATCATAGGACCATTGGCCGAGGAGGTAGTGTTCCGTGGAGCCATTCAGCAGCATCTGCACACTAATGGCGAACGACCATTCCGCGCCATCTTCATCGCATCGGTGCTGTTTGGACTGATGCACATGAACCCTGCCCAGATTCCATTTGCCTTTGTTGTGGGTCTCATCCTCGGTGTGTTCTACTGGAAGACTGGCAGCCTTGTCTTGCCTTGCGTCATCCACATGCTCAACAATGGTATCTCATGCTGGCTGTCGAACACCATGGGCGATGAGCTCAGTTTCGTCGATGCCCTTGGCGGCACCACTATTGCAATCTGCGTTGCAGTAGTCGGACTTGCACTCTCTGGCTATGTGCTCTACAGCTGGGCAACAGAAAAAGAATAATAAAAACATACAGTGTCTTCTACTCTTCTCATACTGATGGCATTTGCCTTTGGTGGGGCATTCGTGCAGCGCACCATAGGCTTCGGATTCGGCATATTCATCATGACGGTCCTGCCCTTGTTGATGCCATCGTATGGAGAAGCCACCACCCTTTCGGGGATGCTTGCAATGGTGACATCGGTGATGATGGTGATTCGCTATTACAAGTATCTTCAATGGAAGAAGCTCATCCCCATACTCATCATCTTCCTCATCGTCAGCTTCATAGCAATACAGATAGTCACCATGCTCGACCGTGCGCAGCTGAAGCATATCCTCGGCGTGACGCTCATCGTGGCTGCCATTTATTTCTGGTTTTTCTCCGAGCGCATCAAGATCAAGCCCAATATGGCTACTCAGGGATTCCTTGGCACCATCTCGGGTTTCATGGGAGGCTTCTTCGGAATGCAGGGACCACCTGCAGTACTTTATTTCATCGAGGTTGCCAAGCAAAAAGAGGAATACATTGCTTTGGCTCAGACCTTCTTTGTCATCGGCAATTTCATGATGACAGTATTCAGATGGCGTGCAGGCTTTGTGACAGCCGAGGTATTGACCGACTGGCTCTGGGCTTTGCCTACCGTGCTGCTTGGCACATGGGTCGGCAGCATAGTGTTCCGCTACCTGTCGCTCGACCTGCTGCGTCACATCGTATTTATATATATAGGTATAAGCGGACTTATTGAGTTGTTGTTTTAAGGTATCGTATTATGACAGACAGAACAAAAGATTTTGAAAACAAGCCAATCAGTGCGCTCTTGTGGCAATATGCACTGCCAGCTGTCATCACACAGATCATAGCATCGATCTACAATATTTGCGACCGTGTTTTTCTTGGTCAGTATGTAGGTGCATTGGCCATAGCGGGACTCACCGTCACCATGCCAATCATGAACATCATACATGCTTTCGGCTCGTTGGTTGGAGCTGGATCTGGTGCACGAATGAGCATCGTGCTCGGCAAGCGCGACATTCGCTGGGCTGAGAGTATCTTGGGCAACAGCATGATCTTGACCATCTTCTTCGGCATTCTCTTCGTGTCGGGCTACTACTTTTTCTCCGATGCTATCCTCAGCCTCTTTGGAGCTTCGGCCGAAACCATTGCCTATGCCAAAGAATACATGGACATTGTCGTGCCTGGAATGTTCCTTACCACTGTCACTTTCAATCTCTGCAACCTGATACGTTCGTCGGGCTATGCCCAGAAGTCTATGTGGATCATGCTTTCGGGCTCGATCATCAACATTGCCCTCGACACCCTGTTCATCTGTGTACTCGACATGGGCATTGCAGGAGCTGCTTGGGCTACAACCATCTCGATGGCTATCTCGTCGATCCTGTCGCTATCCCACTTTGTCAGCAAGAAGTCGTTCATACGTTTCCGCCGACATGCCTGGCAGCCTAAGTTCCGCATCTTCCGCAACATCCTTGCCATTGGTGTCAGTCCGTTCTCGATGAATGTGGCTGGCTCGGGCGTAGTGGCAATGCTCAACAACCAGCTACTCACCTATGGAGGCGACAATGCAGTGGCTGCGAGTGGCGTTGCCAATTCGTTTGCTCCACTCATCATCATGCTCGTGCTCGGCATCTGCCAGGGAATGCAGCCTATTGCGGGTTACAACTATGGCGCACGTCGCTTCGACCGCCTGCGCGATGTCTATAAGCTTGCCATGAAGGTCAATGTCACCATTGGCTGTATCGGCACATTGCTGGTGCTCACCGTGCCACGCTATCTTGCCATGGCTTTTACCAACGAGCCCGAACTGCTCGACCTATGCGTGCCAGCCATGCGACTCATGCTCGTGATGTCGCCACTCATCGGCTTCACCATCACCAACTCACAGTTCTTCCAGTCGATCGACAAGCCATGGATTGCCATCGTGACCAGTCTGTCGCGTCAGGTGCTTTTCCTCCTTCCGCTTATCTATTTCGTGCCTATGGTCTTCACTGGCCTCGGACTTAACGGTCTGTATGGAGTATTTGCGAGCTGCACCATCTCCGATTTCCTCGGAGCAGTGCTTGCCGGTTACCTGCTTTGGACACAACGGGCCATTGTACAGAAGAATGACTGATACACCCATTTGCCATGATAGATCGCGTATATTTAGAAATTACCAACATCTGCAACCTCGACTGCATTTTCTGTCCGAAAAATGCCAGACCGAAACGGAAAATGTCGGTCGAAGAGTTCGACATTCTCACCGAACGGCTCAGAGGACAGATCAAGTTTCTGTATTTCCATCTGATGGGCGAACCGATGTTGCATGGCCACCTGTCGGACTTTATCGCCATGGCACGTCAGAAAGGGTTTATCACAGTCGTCACTACCAATGGCACATTGCTCTCAAAAGGCTTCACGACTCTGCCTTGGAAGGTCCAGATCTCGCTCCACTCGCACGAGGGTAATGAAATATCTGCCCCAAGCAGGTCGATGGAAAGCTATATTAGCGAGGTGATGTCGTTTGCCATGACTGCAGCTTCGGCTGGAACCATCGTGGTGCTGCGCCTATGGAACCAAGGCGGCTTTGATTCCCATAACGAAGCTATCCTCGACCTCATCAGCCAGCACATCTGTCGCACGGGATGGACTCAGCGCTATGACGGATGGAAACTTGCCGAGCGAATCTATGTCGAATACGACCAGATGTTCGAGTGGCCCGAAGAGAAACGAGAGGCCTACGATGTCGATGAGGTGTTCTGTTACGCCCTCCGCAATCAGATAGGAATACTTGTCGATGGCACGGTGGTGCCTTGCTGTCTCGACCATGACGGAGCCATCCCTCTTGGCAACCTCTTTGACCAATCGCTCGACGACATCCTTCATTCGCCTCGGGCTGTTGCCATGTACGATGGATTCAGCAGACACGTTGCCACCGAAGCACTATGTCAAAGATGCGAATATGCCTCAGTAACCAAGCGTTTCCGCCGGAGAAAGTGATAATCTCAAAAAAATCACACTTTTTTTGCGCCAATTGTTGTTTATCTTTAATAAATTGTTTATTTTTGCACGATTTATTACAAATAGCAATAACAAAATCTCAACATATAATGAAGATAATATCTGATTCAATCAAATATGTAGGTGTCGATGACCCTGAAATGGATCTCTTCGAGAGCCAATACCACACCCCAGAAGGCATGTGCTACAACTCATACGTCATCCTCGACGAAAAAGTAGCAATAATGGACACTGTCGATATCCGTAAGACCGACGAGTGGATGGATAATGTGAAGGCCGTCCTTGGCAATCGCACTCCCGACTATGTTGTCGTTCAGCACCTTGAGCCCGACCATAGCGGTTCGCTTGCCGTCCTCCTCAAGGCTTATCCCGATACAACCGTAGTGGCTTCTCAGAAGGCTATTCAGTTCATTGGACAGTTCTTCGAGGGAATGGAGTTCAAGTCTATGGCAGTGTGCGAAGGCGACTCACTCAGCCTCGGAAAGCACAACCTCACCTTCGTCACCGCACCTATGGTACATTGGCCAGAGGTCATCGTGAGCTACGAATCGACCGAACAGGTTCTCTTCTCTGCCGACGGTTTCGGCAAGTTCGGTGTCTATGAGGCCGATGCCGACGACTGGGCATGTGAGGCTCGCCGCTACTACTTCAACATCTGCGGAAAGTATGGCAACAATGTGGCTGCATTGCTCAAGAAGGCATCAGGACTCACCATCAACAAGATTCTGCCTCTCCACGGCCCAATACTCGAAGGCGAGAAGATGGCCGAGGCTCTGCGACTCTATACCCTCTGGTCTCACTATGAACCAGAAGCAGAGGGTATTCTTGTAGCCTATGCCTCTATACACGGCGGCACCAAGGCTTGTGCCGAACGGTTTGCTGAGATGCTCAAAGAAAAAGGCGCAAAGAAGGTATCGTTGTTCGACCTTTGTCGCGACGATATGGCAGAAGCTATCGAAGATGCTTTCAAGTTCGGCAAGCTCGTTCTTGCTGCTGCTTCTTACGATGGCGATGTGTTCCCACCTATGCACTATTTCCTCCACAAGCTCATTCTCAAGGGCTATCGCAACCGCAAGGTTGGAATCATCGAGAATGGCACATGGGCTCCATCGGCTGCCAAGGCAATGCGTGCGTTGCTCGACCAGATGAAGGATATTGAGATAGTAGAACCTCAGGTCACTATCAAGAGCCGAATGAAGAGCAGCGATATACCTGCTCTCGAAGCTCTCTCCGACGCAATTGTTTCATGATTTTCATATAGTCTCACTTATTATTTGAGATGCGACATTGCCCCATGGCTTTGTCGCATCCTTTATTTATGGATATTTATTTTCTTTATCTCACGTCGATAGATAAGACATGAAGTCAGGAAATAGATGGCACACTGTATCCACAGTCCTTGGTATTCGAATGTCACCTCACTCATTCCCGCACCCATACCCTGTAGGCGTGCATAGCCATGCATTCCGAAGGTCGATGGGAAGAGATAAGACACATAGCGCCAGAAATCGGGCACTGCAGCCACAGGCCACGACATACCGCTGATGAAGAGCAGAGGCACCGACATGAATACGAAGAGCAGCATGGCATCTTCGCTGCGGAACACCATCGCCGAAGCCGTCAGCCCCATGAAGATACATGCTAATACATAAGGCAGCATGAACTGCAGGAATGTGCCATAGTCGGCCAGGCGAGGCAAGTCGAACCATGACGTGACCGCACTGTACATATACACAGCCACAAGCAGAAATATTGGCAGATAGAGCAATGTCTTGCCAACCACTACCGACAGCGGATTGCGGAAACACTGATCGTCGAGCGGCACGCCTATGCCACGGTTTCGCTCGCGCCATGTACCTATCGATGTTCCCAACGACAGACACAACAGCTGCTGAATGATGAGCATCATGACGGCAGGAATGAGGAAACTGGCAAAGCCACCCTGCGGATTGTAGAGAGGCACGTAACTATTGGTGACAGGCATTCTGAGTATTTCCTCCTGACGGTCAGTCGAGCCATGCAGGTGACGCTCAATCTTGATGTCGCCATTCATCTTGAGCGAAACATTGCTCGCAGCCAACAGTGCTGCCTTGTAATAGAGCATACAACGCATATCGCTATACAGGCCTATGTAGGTCTGGTCGCCACGATAGAGCGACTTGCTGAAGTCCGATGGTATGCGCATCACGGCATATACTTCCTCACGCCTCATCAGCTCCTGTGCCTGAGCCAAGTCGGTATAATACAAGATACTGACCTCGGCAGTCGCATCGACCAATCGGCAGAACTCACGGCTATCCGACGAGTGGCACTCATCGACCACTGCCATCGGTACCTCGCGAGCTGTCTCGTTGTTATAGACAAAAGCATAGAGCACAGGATATATGAATGGTACAATCAAAGCAAAGATCACCAGACCCTCACTGTGAATCAAGAGCTTAAACTCCTCATACCATATATGCAGTATATTTCTCATTTCTTTTCAAGGCTTGTATTTAATCAATAGGAAACCTTTGCGATAGCGCTTCATCACGACAAAAGGCAGAAGCATGAAGCAGAGTAGAGCCACGACATGCACCCACACATAGGCGATGCTGTAGCCATTGAGTGCCTGATTGCAATAGATCAGATAGTAATGACGCAACGGGAAGAGGTTGCACGCATACTGCAATACAGGGTGCATGGCGGAAACTGGGAAGGTGAAGCCTGAAAGCGAGAACGATAGTACTCCCCACAGCGAGCAGATACTCATCGAGAATCGCATCTGGCCAAGGAATAATCCAAACACAAAGATCGCCAACCCCTGAGAGGCCATCACGCCCATCACACCATAGACCAGCATCGGCAACAACCCCGACTTGCAAGGGAACTCAAGATACTTATAGAGCCACACGTCGATGAAGAGTATAATCAGCGAATAGATGACGGTGATAGGCAAGGTCTTGGCAATGAGCACCGACGTCTGCGAATAGCCCATCATCTGATAGGTTTGCCTCTGCCTTCCCATCTTCCATTCCTCACCAATCACATAACAGGTCAGGAGCATAGTCAGCAAAAAGAGGATTCCAGGCAGAATGATGTTGCACAGATACACCGAATAGTTGAGATACGGATTGCCTAAGGCATGTTTCTCGATGACTATCGGCTGCACTATTCCCATCACACGGTCGTTGGTGAGACCGCGTCCTGCAAGCGATTCTCGCGTGATTGATATACCAAGGATCTCGGCAGCCATACGCATATCCTTCATCAAGAGCGCACTTGGCACGAAGTATGTCTCGTTGGTATATAAAGCCACATGAGGCTGACGACCCGACACTGCGTCTTCGGTCATGCCCTCTGGTATGTGAAAGATGGCATAAATCTCGCCTCGCATCATAGCCTCACGCGCATCCGTGAAGTTGTGGAAATGAGCCACAATATCAGTCTGCTCCATTGCATCCATCGTGCGAATGAAGGTACGCGACACCTGTGTATCATCTTCATCCACCACAGCAGCCGGCAAGTCGGTTGGCAGACCTTCCCACATCAGTGTAGTGAAGAAAAAGACACAGACCAAAGGCGCTACCAACAGGCAGAACAGAAACATTGGCCGACGCAGATACGTCTGTATTTCGCGTAAACAGATTTTCAGCATTCTAATTGTTCTTTATTGTATTATCGCCGTCATTCCCGAGCGTACATCCTTGAGATCAGCGCCTTCCACAGGCACAGCCCTTACCTCAAACATCTTGAGGTCATAGCCGTCGCTCGCCTTGGTAGCTTTCCAAACGGCAAAGTCACCTACATTCTTGATACGTGTGATGCGCACGCGGATGGTCTTGTCGAAAGCAGGTATGTAAGCATCCTTCTCCACACCCACAGTGATGCCTGGGAGGAAGTCCTCGCGCACGTTGAACGACAGCGACACCTTGCCCGTCATAGCCACGTTCATGATAGGCGCACCACTGCCCACCAGTTCGCCGAGCTCCGGGAAAATCTCTGTGACCTCACCATCGGCCATGGCAGTGAGCACTGTCTCGTTGATATACGACGAAACCTCAGAAACTGCACCCTCAGCCTGCTTCACCTTGGCATTGGCTGCCTTCCTGTCTTCATATCTCACACCATTCTTTGCCATGTCATACTGCGACTTTGCAGCCTTCTCTGTTGCCACCATTGCCTCATACTGAGCCTTTGCTTCATCGTGCTTCTGAGCCGACACCACGCCTTTTTCAAAGAGGTTAGCAACACGCTTGTAGCTCTTCTCGGCAACATCCAGACCAGCCTTGGCCTTCTGCCACATCTCGAATGCACCTGCAATCTGCTCTTTCTGGGCACCATTGCGAGCCTTCTCGTCGAGAGCCTGGGCAGCCTCATACAGAGCCGAAGCCTGATCGAGCTTGGCTGAGACATCCGGTGCTTCGAGAATGACGAGCGTGTCACCCTTGCGCACCATATCACCCTCGCCTACACGTATCTCAAGCACGCGACCTGGCACCTTGCTCGAAACACGATAGTCGGTAGTCTCGACCTGCCCCTGAATAATATCGGCACGTTCAGGCAGACAAAGACCGACAACAATCAAAACAATAATCGCTATGACAATGACAGCAGCAAAAACGGTTGCTGCTCCAGCAACTTTCTTTTTCATAATATAATAATATTAATGTGTTATTTCAATAATTCCCATCGCACGCTTGAGGTTGACTTCGGCAAGGCAACGGTCGATGCGGGCAGTGATCACGGTCGAACGAGCCGAGAGCCATGCGGTCTGTGCAGCCAGCACGTTGCTCACTGGTATCACACCCTCACTAAGTCCAAGGTTGGCAAAACGCAGGTTTTCTTCTGCCTCTGCCATACTGCGCTGAGCCGTCTCCTCACGGTTTGTAGCCTCAAGCAGTTTCTGCGAACATTGTGTTGTCTGCAGTTCTATCTTCTCGCGCACTTCATCAAGAGTGAGTTCCGAGATGCGAGCCTCTGTCTTTGCCGCACGCACCTTGAAGCAGCCCTCGCCCCAGTTGATCAGTGGCACGTTGACCATCAAGCCGACACTCCACATGCCCTTGAACTTGCGCTCGAAGCTGTTATACACCGATGGGTTGCTCCAGAGATATCCGGCATTGAGTGCGACTTTTGGCAGATAGTCCGAACGCACCACCTTGACTTTCTCGCCGTTGACCTTGGTGAGCAAGTTGAGAGCACGTATCTCCGGACGGCTCTCCATGGCAGTGCCGATACAGTCGGCGGCAGGCACAACGGCAGAGCCGGCAGGCATGGTCAAGACATCGTCGGCAGGGTGAATCTCGGTATTGATGTCGATGCCACAAAGCTGGCAGAGCAACATTCGCGACAAAGCCAAGCCATTGTCTATCTGGATCAATGTGACATCAGCTTCATTCTTCTTCACCTTCACACTCAAGCCATCGGCCTTTGTAGCCAATCCTCCCTCGATGAGCTGTTCGACATTATAATCGAGCGTATCCACGAGTTTCTTAAAGCCCAAAGCCAATTCGCGCTTACTTTCGAGCGACACAATCTGCCAATATGCCGTTTCGACCTGCACTACCAAGTCCTGCATCTTCTGGTCCGACTGCGCCTTGGCAATCTGTTCGGCATATCGTGTTATGTTGTTGTATGCCACTATCTTACCACCCATATAAAGCGGCTGGGTGAGCATAATGGCAACCGCCGTGGTGTTGCGGGTGTCGGTGTGCAGAGCATCGACCAGCCCCTGTCCCAACTGATTGATCTCGGGCACGAGCTGAGTGGCAAGACCACCAAGCTGCTGGAAGAGCGAAGCGAACTGTGGGTTCTGGGCAGCCATGTTCTGGATGACTGGTCCTGCCTTCTCTCCTATCGTCGTACCCATATTGCTTAGTGCATCTTTCTGTTCGTCGCTGAGCAACGACAACTGTTTCTCAGTGCGCACGTATGCACCGGTTGCATCGACCCTTGGCAGATAGTGAGTGAAAGCCTCCTTGCGATTGAGGGCAGCCACATCCTCCTTCATCTGCGAGATTGCCAAGTCCTTGTTGTGCCGCACGGCAAGAGCCAAGCAGCTGTCGAGACTCAGATAAATGCCCTGAGCACTTGCGCTCGCCATCATTGCCAATGCGAAAATGATAAATGCAATTTTTCTCATTATTGTTATTATTAATGTTAGCTACTATATTACAGCCGCAAAGGTAGAGGATTAAATCATATCAAAAAAGGAGAAAAATTCGCATAAATTGGACTTATTTTCGCATTTAATCACTTTTAACAATTATTTTATTGTCTATTTTTCCAATTTCGTTTACTTTTGCACCAAAAAACATCAAGAAATGAAGCTAAACAAAGTCACAATCGACCAACTTCGTATGCTCGGTGGCAATAAACTGATCGATTACAAAGGCAAGATGATCATATCCGACCACATTGCACAGGAATACCTATTTGAGGAACCATGCCGCATCGATGCTGTCACTATCCTGATTTGCAAGAGCGGCACGCTCAACTATGTTGTCAACCTCGAACAGAACTCAGTGACCGATTCGAGCATCCTGATCAACATGCCCGAAAACATCATACAGTTCAAGAGTGCCGAGAACCTTGAGGCATACGCCATACTCATCTCGTCGGACATGATACGCTCCCTGCCCTACGACACCCTGCAGCGTGCCAGCAAGTATCTGCCTATGGAACAGCTTTTCCACGCCCATGTGCCTCTCGAACGCATCAAGACCATCAAGCCATACTTCGATCTGCTGAAAACCTGTATCGACCAGCCAATGCAGGAGACCGACGAGATAGTGAAGATGCTTCTCCAGGCTTTCCTTGTCACCGTAGTGGGCATGGTGCGCGAAAACCGCACTATCAACGAGGCCGACCATGGCAAGCGCGTGTCGAAAGGGTCGAACCTTCTCTACGAGCGTTTCAGGGAACTGCTATCCAAGCACCATCAGACCGAACGTACCGTGCAGTTCTATGCCGAAAAGCTGTGTGTCACACCGAAATATCTGTCGATGGCAGTCAAGGAATACAGCGGCCGCAAGCCTCTCGAATGGATCAGCGAATACGTGATTGCCGAAGCTAAGTCGCTTCTGTATTATTCTCAGATTCCAGCCCAGGAAGTAGCCTTCCGACTTAACTTCCCGTCACAGTCAGCCTTCGGAAAGTTCTTCAAGCAAAAGACTGGCTATTCGCCAAGACAATACGCCAAATTGATCGAAAATACTCCCCAACCCATCAATCATAAACGATAGTGAAAACTGAATAAAAAATAGGTGCGACATTGATGCCGCACCTATTTTCTTTTATCATTTGAATAATTTCTGAGCGAAGAAA
>JAEDEY010000198.1 GCA_016293065.1 Bacteroidales bacterium | reverse complement strand
TTTCTGTTGCATTTCTCATACTACATTCATTGCCTTTCCTGCAACGAATGCCCTGACATTGTCGAGGGCTATCTGCATCAGGCGCTTGCGGGCGGCATCGGTTGCCCAGGCTATGTGTGGGGTGATGAAGCAGTTGCGTGCACCTATCAGAGGATTACCGTCGCGTGGAGGCTCCTGGGTCAACACATCTATGCCTGCTGCATAGATCTGACCTGAATTGAGGGCATTGGCAAGGTCTTGGTCGTTGACCAATGGGCCACGTCCAGTGTTGATGACGATAGCTGTAGGCTTCATGAGTTTCAGTCGGGCGGCATTGACGAGATGGCGTGTGCTGTCGGTCAACGGACAATGAAGGCTCACGACATCACAGATGCTGAATAGCTGGTTGAGCGAATCAACCTTTGAGACATAATCGGGCAACTGATCCTGTGGTTTAGTTGAAAAGGCAAAGACCCTCATGCCGAAGCTGTGGGCAATGCGTGCCGTGGCAGAACCTGTGTTACCAAAGCCGACTATGCCTATGCTCATGCCATCGAGTTCGAGAAGAGAACATTTGCGGAAACAGAAGTCCTCGCAGTCCCGCCAACGACCTGCCACGACATCGGCACTGTGTGCTGCCACTTGCTGAGTGATGTTGAGCAGATGGGCAAACACCATCTGAGCCACAGAATTGGTGCTGTAGGCGGGAATATTGGTGACAGTGATGCCAAGCTCATGGGCAGCAGGTATATCCACGACATTATAGCCTGTCGCGAGCACACCGATATACTTGAGCGAAGGCAAATGCTGCATCGTCTCGCGGCTGATAATCACCTTATTGGTCAATAGGGCATCTGCATCCTTTGCCCTTTCGAGCAGTTGTGATGGAGCAGTCCTGTCATATACTGTGACCTCGGCGAGTTCGTTCCATGACTCCCACGAGATGTCACCAGGATTGGCGGTATAACCGTCGAGTACTACAATTTTCATATCTCTTGTTCTCCTTTTTGTACGTATGATAATTTGTATCTGTCAGAACTTTTGTATGGGCACTACCTTTATCTGATGTCCATTGCATTCGATCGTCCGCTCCTCGTTCATGGTTACTATGACAAGGTTCTGGCAGTTCAGTTCGCCAGCACATTCGACTATGCTGTCAATCTCGCGCTTCATTGCTCGCTCATTCGAGAGGTCGTAACAGACTTGGATGAGCGAATCAACGTGGCTGCCCTTTCGAGTGACGAAATCTGTTTCCTTGTCATTGCGCGAACGGTAGTAGAACAGCGTAGTCTCGGTGCTGTAGCCACGGCGCAACAACTCGATGAAAACCTGGTTTTCCAACAACCTGCCCAAATTCTCACTCACCATGAAAGCCTTTGCCGTCACAAAGCCGTTGTCGATGACGTATGTTTTCTGTGGAGCCTTGTTCATCAGTTTCAGCTTATTGTTATATCGTGGGAGGTAATAGAAGAGATATGGCTCATGAAGATAGCCCATAAACTTCTTTGTCGTGGTGACGCTCGACATGCCTATTGCCTCAGCCAATTCGTTGACGCTTAAAGGATTGGAGAAATTAGACAGCAGATACATTGCCAGATTGTTCAGATCCTCAACATTGCGCACCTTATGGCGTTGGGTGATGTCTTTCCAGATTGTAGAGTCGAACAATGTGGAAAGATAGCCCTGTGTCAGTTCGCGCGACTGTAAGGTTTCGGGATAGCCTCCATTGTGGAGATAGTCGTTGATGACTGCCGTGTCTGCTGAGTTCTTCCATTCGCAGAATTCCTTTAGGCTGAACGGCAGCATCTCTATCTGCAGGTATCTTCCTGTCAGCAACGTAGCCATTTCGCTGCTCAGGAGTTTGGCGTTGCTTCCAGTGATTACCATATTGATGCCTTGTCGGTATAACTTTGACACCCATAAATCCCAGCCCTCAAGGTTCTGTATCTCGTCGAGCATGAGAAACTCAAACCCCGGATAGACCTGTAGCAGAGTCTCGGTCACCAAGTCCTCGTCCCATGCATTCAGCAACTTGCCGTCGTCGAAATTCAGATAAGCGAAATTCCTGTTCTTGAGCAGCATCAAGGCTTGCGTAGATTTGCCCGAACGCCTCGGTCCTGTAATCAGCTTGATCTGCTTGCTCGACAAGAGACTTTGCTCGTCATATTTGGTCTGGCGAGTGATATAAGGTCTGGCGAGAAGCATGTCTCGCTCCTTCTTCTGGTTGCTAATTATGTTCCGCATCGATCTCTCTGTGCTTTGTTGTTTTTGTGCAAAGATAGCGAAAATTATTCAATTCAGACGCTGTATTGGATAAAAAAGTAATGATTTTATCCACTACAAAGAATAAAATGGATAAAATCGATGTGTTTTGAGAGGAATTTTATTGTGTTAGACAAAAGCTATTTCTCACAAAACAGTATCTGTAAAAAAATGCACACAATCATTGATATCTATAATGCACTGTATTACAACATTGGTAAATAGATGCTGCCTTGTTCTCCATCATGTATAAAATACCC
>JAEDEY010000005.1 GCA_016293065.1 Bacteroidales bacterium | reverse complement strand
GCTCTGACAACTCTGGCGGTTCTGACAACTCTGGCGGCGGCGGGGGACTCGGTGAACCAAGCTATGAGTGATTGATTACTGATTATTGATTACTGATTACTGATTATTGATTACTAACACCACTTAATCACTAATCACTAACACCTCTTAATCTCGATGAAACGGAAACTCGCACTCGCCTCATGGGTCGTAGCGGTAATCCTTTCTGTTGTAGCTTTGCTGCTGCCGCCCACTGGAGTCATCGACCATTCGGTCATCATCCTCGTTGCCCAGTTCCTTCTTCTCTGTGCCACTTTCCTCGGAGTCGATAGCTATGTGAACATAATCAAGTCGCACATGAACGAGAAGAAATCCTAAAAAAACGAAACCAGCTGTCTTTGCAATATGCAAGGGCAGCTGGTTGTTTGTATAGAAAAAAGTGTAGTATCAAGCGGATATAATTAGAACTCAACCTTTGGAGCCTTCTCTGCGCCTGCTTCAGCCTTGAACTCTGCACGACGCTCGAAGCCAAACATACCTGCGATGAGGTTATTTGGGAAACTGCGGACAGTCACGTTATAATCCTTGACCTCCTTGTTGTATTCAGTGCGTGCAGTGTTGATACGGTTCTCAGTGCCTTCAAGCTGAGCCTGAAGTTCGGTGAACTGCTCACTTGCCTTGAGTTCTGGATAGTTCTCCGAAACGGCAAGCAGGCGAGCCAGTGCGCTTGAAACCTGAGCCTGTGCCTCCTGGAACTTCTGCATGTTCTCTTCGTTGAGATCCTCGACGTTGAGAGAGACCTGAGTAGCCTTGGCACGAGCCTCGGTTACTGCCTCGAAAGTGCTCTTTTCATGTTCGGCATAACCCTTGACTGTGGCAACAAGGTTGGGGATGAGATCTGCACGGCGCTGATATTGAGCCTCAACGTTTGCCCATGCCTTTGATACTGTCTCATCAGCATTCACCATTCCATTGTACTTTGAAACACCCCATACAGCCAACACTGCGATGACTGCAATGATAATCAGATTGCTTCTTTTCATTGTGATTAGTTGTTTATAGTTAATTAATTTTTGGAGTAAACATCTTAGAATCTTCCGCTTGAGCCACCGCCAAACGAATGTCCGCCGCCAAAGCCTCCGAACGAGCCCATGCTTCGACCTCCGCCCATCCGAGGCATACCTCCTCCGAATGCGCCTCCTGAGCCATTGAAGTCGTTGTCGATGAAATGTGTATGCTGGCGGGTCTCGACATTGCCACAGGCAGAACATACCCAAGTCTCGGTATATCTGACGGTGCGGGCATTTAGATTCTGTGTCTCGGTCTTGACCTTCTTCATCTTGTGCTTGCCACACTTCTTGCATTTCTTCTTGCGTCGTTCGATATAGAGCAGGAGTGCGATCACGAGAACGGCAGGTCCGAAGATGCCTGCAATAGCCCAGAGCCACTCATAAGGGTCTTCGCCATCTTCAGTGCCATAGGCCTCGCGGAGTGTTTCATCGCCTTCGACATATTGGGCCACGGTCACCACGGTATTGAGCATCGCACTGTTCCAGTCGCCTTCCTTGAGTCGAGGCACCATCACGCGGTTCTGGATGCGACGGCAGATAGCATCGGGCAATGTGCCTTCGAGTCCTTCGCCTGTGATCAGGCTATACGACCGGTCGTCGGTGGCTAATGTCAAGACGAAACCAGTGCTGCCTTTGCCTCCTATGCCATATTTGTTGAAGACATCGAGTGTGAACTGAAACGGATCGTCGCCTTCGATGTTGGTGATGGCGATTATGAGAGCCTGAACACCGGTGGTCTTCTCAAGTCTGAGCAATACGGTGTCGATGGCAGAAATGGTCTCACGATTGAGGATGCCATCGGGATTGATGACTCGCGAATAAGTGATAGCCACACGATCGACCGGCAGGTTATCTGGGCTATAGACCTTCGCATGAGCTACAAGCGAAAAGGTCAGGAGAAACAAAGTAATAATCCTATTCATCATATTGATAATTATATGCCAATGAATCCATAAAGAACCAATCCAACGACTCCACAGCCGATGATGGAGTAGATTGGGTTCCAATGATATTTCTTCGAACCTACGAAGACCACAAGAGCGATGATGACGCTGATGACGAACTGCAGTGTCGATTGGCTGTAGTCACCGAAGTTGGCAGTGGTCATAAGGCTGAGTACAGCAGAGGCTAGCAAGCCAATGATGGCTGGTCGGAGAGTGGCGAAGATGCATTTCTGCACGATCGAGTTCTTATACTTGAGAATGAGCTTGCTGACAAGGATCATCACCATGAAGGGCAGCCATAGAACACCAAAGGTGGCAAGTGCCGAACCTAAGATGCCCATCAGCTGCAACAGGTGAGGAGAGTCGGCCAACAAAACCTGCATCTCGGCATCGTTCATCACGGCAGTATAGCCCACATAGGTTGCACAGTTGATGCCGATAGGACCTGGGGTCATCTGCGAGATTGCGACAATATCTGTAAACTCTGTTTCGGTCATCCACTGACGGTCGGCCACCACTTCTGCCTGTATGAACGACAGCATGGCATAGCCGCCACCGAAGTTGAACAAGCCGATATGGGAAAAGACCAGAAACAGTTTAAGTAATATGCTCATTTTTCTCTTGTCTTTTGTAAGTATTTGCCATAGACATATCCGCCAAAACCAGCTCCAAAGATGATCCATACAGGCGAGAGTCCGAGTGCCCAGATAAGGATGGTGCTGACCACTGGAATCCACAGATTGCTCATCTTCAGCTTTGCTGACTTTGCCATTGAGAACACTGGCATGGCAATGAGGGCGACAACGGCAGGACGGATTCCCTTAAAGATAGCTTCGACCCACACATTGTCCTTGAATGCACTGAAGAAGAAGGCAATCAGCAGGATGATGACAAACGAAGGAAGGATATTGCCGAGGGCACTGATGATGGCACCCTTCAGACCAGAGACCTTATAGCCGATATGACTTGCCATATCGACAGCAAAGATGCCTGGAGTGGCCTGACTCACTGCAAGGATGTCGAGAAACTCTTCCTTCGTCAGCCATTTGTTCTTTGTCACTATTTCTGACTCCATGATTGGCACCATAGCCATGCCGCCTCCGATGGTGAATCCGCCAATCTTGATGAAAGTCAGAAATAGCCGTTTGTTGATATCGTTCATTTACTTAACCTGTGAACCTGGCTTGACAGGATGCTCGACAGTTGTGACACTGATCGAACCGTCGAAGTTCTCGGCCGAAAGTATCATGCCCTGGCTCTCGATGCCCTTCATGACACGAGGAGCAAGGTTGGCAATGAAGAGAACCTGCTTGCCGATGAGATCCTCTGGGTTGTACCAAGCCTGAATACCTGAGAGAATAGTGCGAGGTGTGCCACTGCCATCGTCGAGAGTGAACTTGAGGAGCTTGTCGCTCTTCTTCACCTTCTCGCATGCTGTGACTGTAGCTGTACGGATGTCGAGCTTTGCGAAGTCATCGATGGTGCAGAGTTCGCCCACTGGCTTTGCCTTGTAGTTCTGCTCTGCCTCCTCGAGTGCTTTCTTGTCGTTCTCGGCCTTGATTCGCTCCAGACGGTCGAGCTGCTTCTGGATTACGTCATCTTCGATCTTCTCGAAGAGCAGGACAGATTCGCCCAGTTGATGACCTTCGGCAAGAAGGTCGGTACGTCCGAGGTTGTCCCATTCGAACGACTCCATGCCGAGCATTGTGCGGAGCTTGGCAGCACTGAAAGGTAGGAACGGCTCGAAAGCGATTGCGAGGTTGGCAGAGATCTGGAGTGCGAGGTTGAGGATGGTAGCCACACGACCCTCATCGGTCTTGAAGAGCTTCCAAGGTTCGGTCTCGGCAAGATACTTGTTACCGATGCGTGCTAGCTCCATGGCCTGCTTCTGTGCGTCACGGAACTTGAAATTGTCGAGCAATGACTCAACATCCTCCTTGACAGTCTTGAACTCATTGAGAGTTGACTTGTCATAGTCGGTCAGTTCGCCACAGGCTGGCACCTTACCGCCGAAGTACTTCTCGGTGAGCTTCATCGCACGGTTGATGAAGTTGCCGAAGATAGCTACGAGCTCGTTGTTGTTGCGTGCCTGATAGTCCTTCCACGTGAAGTCGTTGTCCTTGGTTTCAGGAGCATTGGCAGTGAGCACATATCGGAGCACATCCTGCTTTCCAGGCATGTCCTCGAGATACTCGTTGAGCCATACGGCCCAGTTGCGCGAAGTTGAGATCTTGTCACCTTCGAGGTTGAGGAACTCGTTAGAAGGCACGTTGTCAGGCAGGATATAGTCGCCATGAGCCTTGAGCATTGCAGGGAAGACGATGCAGTGGAAGACGATATTGTCCTTGCCGATGAAATGGATCATGCGGGTGTCGTCGTCCTGCCACCACTTCTGCCATGTGCCATATTGCTCAGGGTTGGCATCGCAAAGCTCCTTGGTGTTGGAGATATAGCCGATAGGAGCATCGAACCACACATAGAGCACCTTGCCTTCAGCACCTTCGACAGGCACAGGTATGCCCCAGTCGAGGTCGCGAGTCACGGCACGAGGCTTCAAGCCGCCATCGAGCCAGCTCTTGCATTGGCCATAGACATTAGAACGCCACTCCTTGTGGTCGTCGAGGATCCACTTGCGAAGCCACTCCTCATGCTGGTCAAGAGGGAGATACCAGTGCTTGGTGCTCTTCTTGACGAGAGGGTTGCCGTTGACGGCATTGTATGGGTTGATTAGCTCATCGGGCGAGAGTGTTGCGCCACACTTTTCACACTGGTCGCCATAAGCACCGAGTGCATGGCAGCGGGGACATTCGCCACGGATGTTGCGGTCGGTGAGGAACTCGTGGGTCTCTTCGTCGTAGAACTGTTCGGAAGTCTGCTCAACGAACTTGCCTTCATCATAGAGCTTGCGGAAGAAGTCGCTGGCAAACTTGTGGTGAGTCTTGCTTGTTGTGCGGCTGTAGATGTCGAACGAGATGCCGAACTTCTCGAACGAGTCCTTGATGAGATAGTGGTAGCGATCGACCACATCCTGAACGGTAATGCCTTCCTTGCGGGCGCGGATAGTCACTGGAACACCATGTTCGTCGGATCCGCCAATGAAGAGAACCTCCTGCTTCTTGAGGCGAAGATAGCGCACATAGATATCTGCTGGCACATATACACCTGCCAAGTGTCCAATATGTACAGGACCATTGGCGTATGGCAGTGCTGATGTAACGAGAGTACGTTTAAACTGTTTGTCCATATAATGTTAAGTTATTTGTTGTCGATGATGTCGATTAGCTCTTCGTAATACTGACGTGAATTTGAAAGACGCGGAATCTTGATCTGTCCGCCGAGCTTGCCTTTCTTCTTCTTGAGCCATGCCGAGAATGTGCCAGAAGGAGCCGAGGTCAGCTGAAGGCGATCGAGGAATATGCCCTTGTAGCGCTTTGCCTCATAGTCGGAATTGACCTTCTGAAGGTTCTGGTCGAGCATGTTGGCGAATGCCTCAAGATCGGAAGGGGCTTTGGCAAACTCGATTATCCAGGAGTGATGGCCTTTCTTGTTGTCAGATGCGAAGGTGGGGGCAGCCGTATAATCGGAGATTTCTGCACCTGTGGATTTGCAGGTCATTGCAATGGCTTCGTCTGCATTCGATACCATGAGTTCCTCGCCAAAGGCATTGATAAACGCCTTGGTGCGTCCGGTGATGAAGAACTTGTATGGGTCCTTCTGGGTGAAGCGGACGGTATCACCGATGATGTAGCGCCATAGTCCAGGGGTCGTGATGACCATCGCATAGTTGCGGCCTATCTCAACATCCTTCAGTGGGATGGCCTTCATCGAAGTAGTATCGTCGCTGAACTCATCCATCGGGATGAACTCGTAGAAGATACGGTTGTCGATGACGAGCTGCATTGCCTTGTCGTCCCATGAGGACTGTATGCCGAAGAATCCTTCAGAAGCATTGTAGGTCTCGAGATAGTGCATCTTGGCTGATGGAATAAGCTTCTCATACTGGTCGCGATATGGACCGAAGGCAATGCCACCGTGGAAGAAGACCTCAAGGTTGGGCCATACTTCGGTGATGTTGTTTGCATTCTTCTGACGGAGCACCTCCTTGAGGACCCCCATCATCCAGCTTGGGACACCCGAGATCGAAGTGACATTGACGTCCTTGGTGTGTTCGACCAGGGCAGGCAGTTTCTTCTCCCACTCCGACATAAGGGCTGTTTGCTTGTCGGGAGTGCGGATGTAGTTGACAAAAGGAGTGACATTCTGGATGAGACAAGCCGAGAGATCGCCACACTTGATGCCGTGAGGCAGGTCTTTTTCATTGGCGAAACTGCCGCCGAGTATGAGACCCTTGCCCTCGAACATCTTTGACTTCGGGTTGAGCATCAGATAGATGATTGCACTGTCTGTGCCTCCACGATAGTGAGTGTGGGTCAAGGCATAGTCGGTCACGGGTATGTACTTAGACTTGTCGCTCGTTGTGCCGCTCGACTTGGCAAACCATTTGCATAGCCCTGGCCAAAGCACGTTCTTCTCGCCCTGGAGCATCCGCTCGATCCATGGCTTGATCTCGTCGTAGGTCACGAGAGGCACTGTCGCGGAGAATCGCTTGTAGTCAAAACCGGCATCAGAAAAGCCATACTGCCTTCCGAAAGCCGTGCGACGGGCGCGGTGGACGAGCGCATCAAGCTGCTCCTGCTGAATCTCGGCAGCATGAGAGGCATATCGCTTGATCTGACGCAAGCGACGCGAGAATGCTACTTTATTTATGATCTGTGTAATCATTTAGCTCTTTGTTCTTCTGCCTCGGCGTACTGTCGTAGGGGCAGCATTCTTGGCAGCTTCGATAATCTCAATACATTCCTCGTAGCTGATGGCCTGCAGATCCTTGTTGTGAGGGAGCTTGTAGTTCTTGCCCTCCTTCGAGAGATAAGGACCATACTGACCATTGATCATCAAGAGAGCAGGATCTTCGTCGAAACGACGCATGATGCGGCTCTCGTCGAGCTTGTGCTTGTCTTCAATGAGCTTGACAGCCTCGTCATAGGTCAGCTCTGTTGGGATCAACTCCTTTGGAATGGTGATGCTCGTCTTGCCATGGCTGATATATGGACCGAACTTGCCAAGGCGCACGATGATGGTTTCGTCCTGATATTCGCCAAGCTCGCGAGGCAGGTCGAACAGCTTCAGAGCTTCTTCGAGCGTGAGTGTGGTGATCGACTGATTCTTCTGAAGAGCTGCGAATCGAGGCTTATCGACCTCGGTGGCAGTGCCGATCTGCACCACAGGACCGAAGCGCGAGATCTTGACACTAACTGTATGTCCAGTCTTCGGATCCTTGCCAAGGATGCGTTCGCCGGCTTTCTGTGCCGAACGTTCTTCGATGGCAGTGTTGACGAGCGGACGGAAGACCTCATAGAACGAAGCGATACAGTCGGTCCAGCTTTCTTCGCCTTCCGCAATCTTATCGAACTGGTTCTCGATGTTGGCAGTGAAGTTGTTGTTGATGATATTAGGGAAATGTGATACGAGGAAGTCGTTGACCACGATTCCGATGTCGGTAGGAAGGAGCTTGCCTTTCTCTACACCTACAGTCTCTGACACCTTCGATGACTTGATCTTGTTGTCCTTGAGAGTGAGTCGTGTGAGCTGAATCTTCTCAGCGGGCTTATCGCCCTTAACAACATAGTCGCGCTGAAGGATAGTAGTGATGGTTGGGGCATAAGTAGATGGACGACCAATGCCTAATTCCTCCATTTTCTTGACAAGGCTTGCCTCAGAGTAACGCTGGGGATGCTGGGTGAAGCGCTGAGTAGCCTCGGCAGAACTGAGTTTGAGCGACTGGTTGAGAGCTACCAACGGAAGGAGAGAAGAAGCTGATTGGTCGTCATCTTCATCTCGTGACTCCATATATACCTTTAGGAAACCATCGAACTTGATAACCTCACCAGTAGCCACGAATAGCTCGTCGATACCATCGGCACTTATCTCGATTATAGTTTTCTCAATCTGAGCATCGGCCATTTGAGACGAGATAGTGCGCTTCCAGATCAGGTCATACAGACGACGTTCTGCCGCTGTCCCCTCGATGGAGGTCTTGTCCATATAAGTAGGACGAATAGCCTCGTGAGCCTCTTGAGCGCCTTTCGACTGAGTTGTGTATTTGCGAATCTGAAGATACTCTTCGCCCATAAGCTCGATGATTTGCTTCTTGGAAGCACCAAGACAGAGAGAAGAGAGGTTGACAGAGTCAGTACGCATATAGGTGATGAGACCTGATTCGTAGAGGCGCTGGGCAATAGACATTGTCTGCGAAACGCTGAAATGCAGTTTGCGCGATGCTTCCTGCTGCAAGGTCGAAGTGGTGAAAGGAGGAGCAGGAAAGCGCTTAAGCGGACGTGTCTGGATGTCAGATACCACAAACTGTGCATTCTTGCACTTCTCAAGGAAGGCTCGAGCTTCTTCCTCGGTCTTGAATCGTGTCGAGAGCTCGGCATTGATGACAACAGGCTTGTTATCCTTGTCAAATGTGGCAAAAGAGCCAGTGATACGATAACTCTCTTCCGACTTGAACTCCTGTATTTCGCGTTCACGCTCTACAATGAGGCGTACGGCAACGCTCTGTACACGTCCTGCCGAGAGCTGTGGCATGACCTTGCGCCAGAGGATAGGAGAGATCTGATAACCCACGATACGATCAAGCACACGACGGGCCTGCTGTGCATTGACGAGATTGATGTCGATCGAACGAGGCGACTGGATGGCATCAAGGATTGCCGATTTGGTGATTTCGTGAAAGACGATGCGCTTGGTCTTGGACTTGTCGAGACCGAGCACCTCCGACAGGTGCCAGCTGATAGCCTCTCCCTCGCGGTCTTCATCGGATGCCAGCCATACGGTCTCTGCTTTCGCAGCCGCAGACTTAAGTTCCGAAACAAGACTTTTCTTATCGTCAGGGATAACATATATCGGAGAAAAACCATGTTCAATATCAACGCTCATCTCATGATCACGCAAGTCACGGATATGACCGTAGCTTGATGTCACTTTGTAATCCGTTCCAAGGAACTTCTCGATAGTCTTTGCCTTGGCAGGAGACTCAACGATAACAAGATTTCGTGTCATTATGTATATCTTTTCAAATTAATTATTATTGCTCGAACAAATTTAGTCGCAAAAATAAGATAAAAAACCGGATGTTGTATCGACAACACCCGATTTTCTTATTAATAATGTATTTTTTTAAAATAATACATCTTAAATAGGCAAATCTGCTATACAAGTCGTGCAGTTTTCTTGCCATATAGTTAGAATATCCATTTGAAACCACCGTGTATATTGATTTTCTGTGCAGGAACGCCCGCCCACAGCTGATATTCTTTGTTCAGAAGGTTCTTGCCATAGACAAAGATATTCAGATCATTCTTGAGCTGGTAATCGGCTCGGATGCTTAGGTTGAGGATATTCTCAAGGTCAACGTCAGTCTCATACTTCCTTAACGGTTCTCCCGATGATATAACATAGTTTGTGCAATATACCATCTCACGACCAATGCCACCATCAATGCCGAGGTCGAGCGAGAGCTTTGAAGTAGGATTACTAAGGAAGTGAAGGCCGACATTCAGTTTTTCGCCACCAAAGCGTGGGTTGGAGTTGAACTTCACGTTTGCCTTGGTCTTAAAATATTTGCTGTACTCATAATCCATGTAAACCCCAGCCTTGAACTCAAATTCATCGTCCTGGACAAGCTGTGCGAATGTATCTGTCATTTCGGCATCCAGACGGTCGCCTATCAGCGCTGCTTCGATATAAGCTCCATAATGGTACAATCCATTGTCGTTGTTCTCATAGCCGAGAGTGACGTCAAACAGAGTACCCTCTTGTTCATAGTCCCACAAGTTTGAAGCCATAGGCATGACAGAAAGCATATCGTAGAGCGCATAGCGAGATACGCCAGCCTTAGCATTTATATAGAATCGAGACAGGCTCGTTGAGCTAAACCTGCTGTATTCGATTTCAGGCATACAGGTGAAGTAGTTTTCTTCTCCAAACTGCATTCCGAGATTTAGTGCTACTGTGAAACTCTTCTCATCGTCGTCATACCAGCCATATTTTCCGCCAAGTCTGATTGAGTTTTCAGAAGTGCCGAATAGATCCTCAGCATCGCGATAATACTGTATGTCGAGAGAAAGGTCATTGACATCATAGATAACACCTGCACCTAAACGGCCAGCCTTCTGCTTGGAATCTTCATTCAATGAACGAATGTCGTACAAAAAGTCATTTCCATTGTTAAGATCAGGACTGACTATTTCAGCAGGAAATAATTTCATGTTCATCATATTATAATTGCGTCCGCCTGCGCATATATATGCACGCACACGAGATGAATTGAGGAAGATATGGTCGTAACCAAACTTGACATCACCAATCATCATGCGGCTTTCCCAAGTGCCGGATGATAGATGTCCCTTCTCTGAGCTTGTCGTGGAAGGGGAAAATACAGCGTATGGCAGGTCAAGATCGCCTTTTGTCGCAAAGCCATTGAGTTCGGCAAAGAAGTCCTTGTATGCCACACCAGCCTTGAGGTCGGCATTGATGTAGTTGCCTGCACTGAATTGAATGAATCCGTTTTGAGGATTATGGGTTGCTACCACTTGTCCAGCAGGCATTTTTCCAATCTCTGTACTTGTTGCAGTTGGAGCAAGCCAGTCGGCATATCGGGTTGCAGATTTCTTGAATTTGATCTCTTCTTGTTGAGGCTGTTGATCAATTTTGTTGGCATCACGCACAATAGGAGAGAAGTCGCGTTCGACGACCATCGATTGCTGGAGTGTCGAGTCTTTCTGTGCATAAGAAACAGAAGAGACAAACGACAATGAAAATACAAATAGAATATTATATATTTTTTTCATAATCATTCTGATAAGAGGTTTGACAAGCGTTGTTCGATCATCGACTGAATGTCATCATTTTCGGTATAGTTTGACTTCAAGCTCTTCAGATATTCGGTAGCAGTGAATGTGTCTTCATTCTTTACCGATATGTCTGACATCAAGATAATAGCACGAGCAAGCCAATACTGATGAGAGGAGCCTTGCTGGATGAACTCATTAACTGTCTTTAACGAAGCATCAACATTACCAGAGTCGAAGAACCTTTGAGCAAGTAGATATTTTGCTTCAGAACCTGCTTCTGTGCGAGTATCGGCACTACAAGCCTCTAAAAGGTTGGTAGCATCAGTCAACTGGTCTTTTGCAAAATAAGCTTTTGCCGCCATGAGTTGTATCTTCTGAAGGTCTCGAAAATCTATGTTTTCGTTGCTTAGTCGATTATAGATATCGATAACTTTCTGATGCTCACCATTGGCAAGAGCAACTGGCATTTCTGCAAATAGATTATTGGTTGATAAAGTCTTGAGGTCTTGGAGCGCAGAGAGAGCCTCTTCTGTATTTGGATATTTCTCTGCCACCATCTCGTATGTCTTTTGTGCTTTATCAGTTTGACCGATACTATTGTAGGTCATGGCCAATTGAACCGCTGCCTGTGGCGCACAAGGAGATTCGGGATAGTTTTTGATGATGTGGTCAAAAGAATTTATGGCCGCACTATTGTCATTCTGCAACAATGAAGTATTGCCTTTCTCTAACCAAGCATCATCCGAATAATCGCTTTCTGGATAGAGAGCAATGAGTTTATCGAGAGTCTGTTGCTTATGTGCATATTTCTTTTGCAGACCCATCATGAAAGCCTCCTGATAGAGAGCATACGGAGTGGAGTTGCAATTAGTCTCTGTTACAGTCGAATAATACGACTCAGCTCGAATGAAGTCGCGAGTATAATATGCGCAATCACCCAATCTAACAATTGCATCATAATATGTTTCTGACCCATGTTCTGCTGGAAATGATGTATATCGTTCAAAACATCTTGTAGCATCTTCGAAGTTATGCTGCTTAAAATACACATAACCGAGACTATAGTTACCCACCGCCTTAATATGATTATCGTTTACGACCGAACTCAAGCTAATGAATGTTGTATAGTCGGAAGCTGCATCAGTAAAGGCTTCAAGATGATAACGTGACTCACCTCGCCAGAAATGAGCAAGAGCTTTCACACTCTGGTTGTTGGCAGAAACCGACAAAGCATCTGTAAATCGTTTTTCTGCAGATACATAATCACCATTTACATAATCACTTATGCCACATTCGTATAGAAGACGTTGCTTAGCCTCAAGAATTTTACTATTTGGTTGCTTGATCTTGTTGATAGAAGCAAGTGCAGCACCATAGTTTTTGGTTGTCATATACACTTCACTGAGATATGTGCTGACGTTGTCGGCATATCTGCTGTTTGGGTAAGTATTCAAAAATGACTCAAACAGAGTTACTTCGTCGCCCCATGGAGAATATGAAGTCTCATGAATTAGCACCGCCTTATTGTAGGCAGCGGCTTCCTTCACTTCTGTATCAGCATTAATAGATGCTGCTTGTTCGAAAGCCATTTTCGCTTTGGGCGTTTCACCAGTGAGCATATATGTCTGACCGAGGAGCATATATGCATATTGACAAACCTGATTGTCGTTACTATTGACAGCCATACTCAATGCTTTTTCCGCAAGTTTGTATTCGCCTTTTTCATAAGCAAGAACAGCACAGTTATAAGCACTCACTGAGACAGGATTATCAGTTGCATTGATATATTGCTTATACAGTTCGAGGGCTTGCATATTGTCGCCAATGTTAGCCAGACATTCTGCTTTGATACGAATCATCTCTTCCTTCTGATCTGGTTTCGTAAAGTTGTCGATGAACCCAGGAGTATTAATCAACTTAAGAGTCTGTTTTATATCACCTTTAGCATATAACATCTGCATCTTGTAGAAAGGTACCGACGATTTGTATTTTTGTTCATCAGGAAGACTGTTGAAACGGAGTAACGCATCATCATATTTCCCATCTACATAATCGAGATATCCAAGGTAGTAAATTACCTCGTTGTCGTAAACAGGATCGCTGAATTGGCTTATTAAAAGATTGTATTTCTTGCGCAATTCATTATAGTCTGGATCTTCTCCATTCAGTTCGTTGAAGTTTTCGTAAATATATTGTATTGGTTGTTCTGAAGGTCGGAACTGATAAAGCTGTGGCGTAGGCATAGCATAAGAGTAACGTCCAGAAGCCAGAATCTGAGCTCTTTCGAGTTCGAGTATCGCTTGAGAGAGGAATCGTGAACTTGGATGACGATTTATGAAGGTCTCGAGCAGGTCAGTGTTCATATAATCATGATGCACTTTCATGACAGCATCAATAAATTCTTTCTCTTCATTGACCAATGACTCTGGCAAACTGCCTCGCGTTTGCGCATAAGAAGTGCTACCGACCAATAGAAGTCCGCAAAGTCCTAATAGATTTTTTTTCATATTGTTTTATTTATCTGTATTTTTTGATAGAATTTTTTCTTTAAGATACTTTATTTTGCCAGCTGCCACTTTGTTCTGTTGTGTATATCGCAGTTGTTCGGCGAGAATGCATCCCAATTCATAACTTGCAGCAAGCGCTTCTCGTTCTGTTTTGCTGATAGCTACAGATACCTCTTTCTTTTCACCGATTAGAATTGCTTTCAGGCCTTTATCTTCGCTATGTGATGCAATGAAAGCAAGAGCTCCATTATCTTTCTCTCCCTTGTATGTTACGCTTTCATAACGAATCCCATCGATTATATATTTATAATTAGAACCATCGTTGTATGGAATAGTCGATGTCGTGATAGACGATCCATCAGAAGCAATTAAGCGGAGAGCAGAGTGGTTGATGTTGGAATGTCCTGAATATGTACTGATAAGTTGAGTTATGCCATATTCATCCACAGCAGCATGTATATATGATCGCATGACATTCTTCTCAACTTCTGTGCCTTTAAATATATAACGGCCGAGTTCATCATATTCAGATTTTTCAAATATGAAATACTTCTGTGTCGTTTCGTTAATCTTAGGCATAATATCTTCAATCATTTTTTCTGTCTCTGCGAGTGTGTTTTCCTCGATAGCAAGGTTGATACGATACATAAGGAGTTGTGCTGCCTTACGTGCATCGATACAGTTTTTGAAATGATTGTCGATACTGTCGAGCAGGAGCTTAGCTTCGTTGTAATTACCCTTTTCGTACGATACTTGAGCTTCCACGAGCAGTGCCTTAGCTTTTTCCTTAGAATTGTCGGTACAAGCCAAGAGACAGAATAGTGATAATAGAAATAATCCTTTCTTCATGTTGGTAGTATTTTTTTGCAAGAGATTAATTAACACGTTCTACATGTCTTACTCCCTTGACAGTTTTTATTTTTTTTATCACAGCCGTGAGAGAAGACAAATCACTTACAATAATCGTGAGGTGTCCATTGAATAATCCTGCATTTGAGTCAATGTTGATAGAGCGGAGAAGTGTGTCCTTCTCCTTGTTAATAATAGAAGAGATATTGCTCACAATACCAATGTCATCATGACCGACCACTCTTAGCGTGATGCTGTATTGCGAACCGCTCTTTCCAGACCATTTTGCCTTTACTATTCTATATGGATATTGTTCCTGCAGATTCTTGATATTGATGCAGTCGGCACGATGTATGCGAATGCCGCCTGATACGCTGACAAAACCTACCACATTGTCACCATAAATTGGATGACAACAACCTGCAAGTTTGTACTCAATGCCTTTCAGATCTTTATCAATAACCAAGACATCTGAGCCAGTGTCGCGCGACTGATGCAAAGTGTTGAGCGATAAGTCGAAATCTTCTGCCTTATGTTCGCTGTTGGCAATTCTGGCATCTGTCTGAGCAACATGAGAATGCATATCATCCCATACTTTCAACACATCTTCTACCGAAAGTTCACCTATTGATAGAGCATGATAGAAGTGGGTCTGGTACTTGAATCCCATCTTTACAATGACCTTCGATATGTCGCTTTCGTTGAGATCTATCTTACGATTTTTGAAACGACGCTGAAGCAGTTCTTTTCCTGTCTCTGCTTCGCGGTTTTCAATTTCCTTGATGCCTTGTTTGATGCGGTTACGGGCTTTCGACGTCACAACTATATTCAGCCAGTCTTGTTTAGGAGTCTGCTGCGGGTTGGTGATGATCTCAACCGTATCGCCACTTTTAAGCTGATGGTTGATCTTGACATTTCTGTTGCCAACTTTTGCACCGACACATGTCATTCCGACGCGCGAGTGGATGTGAAAGGCAAAATCGAGCACTGTAGCACCTTTGGGTAGTTGGCGGATTTCTCCATTTGGTGTAAATACAAATATCTCCTCTTGGTAGAGTTCCATTGAGAAATCTTTCTTCAACTCGTTTAGAGAAGTATTGTTCTCAAGTACCTCTCGGATACTTGACATCACAAGGTCTGCAGCTCCTTCGCTCTTTATACCTTTATATTTCCAATGAGCAGCAAGACCCTTTTCTGCCACTTCATCCATGCGCTTGCTTCTAATCTGCACTTCCACCCATCGTTGCTCTGGTCCATAGACTGTGACATGAAGCGATTCGTAGCCATTGGACTTTGGAATAGATATCCAGTCCTTCATTCGCTTTGGGTTAGGCACATACATATCTGTCACGATAGAATAGATCTGCCAGCATTGCAATTTTTCTTTTTCTATCGGAGCATCAATTATTATGCGGATAGCAAAGAGATCATAAATTTTATCGAGCGTCGTATTCTGTGCGTTCAGTTTGTTCAAGATTGACGATATGCTCTTTGTGCGACCCTTTATCGAGAACTTTATGTCGGTTGTAGCCTTGATACGTTGTTCAATAGGTTCGATAAACGATTGAATGTACAATTCACGAGACTTTTTGGTCTGTTGCAACTGACTTGCTATCATATCGAACATCTGACGGTTCTCATACTTGACGCACATGTCCTCGAGCTCGCTCTTTATGGAATAAAGACCGAGACGATGAGCAATAGGGGTATAGAGACATTTGCATTCTTCTGTCACATGCTTACGGTAGTCTGTGTCGTTGTTATGATTGAGCATTTTCATCAGCACATATCTGTCGGCAATGAGGCAGATGATTACACGAACATCTTCGGCAAAAGAGATGAGCAGTCGCCTGAAATTTTCGTCTTGAATGCTTCCGTGTTGGGCATAGAGCGACATCACCTTTGACATACAAGATATGAGATGAGAGGCTTCGTCTCCAAAATTGTCGTTGATTTCTGAAATATCGACACAGTTACTGGCAACAAGGGGGTAAAGGATTACAGTAAGAATAGAAGGCTGCTTTAGTCCAACTTTCTCATGAAGCACTCTGCATATCTGTATATTTTTCAGAAGCAGAGAGATACCATGCGAGTCGCGATTGTAGGCCCCTGAATTAATCCCACTTACAACATATTTCCTTGTTAGTCTCCATTCGCTGGTCGTGAACATTGGCCGGACAGATTCGGCAAGATATAAATAATCTTTACGAAACTGTCCCAATTCTTCATTATTGTAGTATTCTTTACTCAATATCTTCATAATTTCGACCTAAACAATATCAAAAATCAATAAATTTGCCACGAAAATACTTTTTTTTTCGATTACTTGATACAACAATAAATAAAAATTACTAATTTTGGGCAATTTTTAATAGATTTTCAGTAAATTTATCCTATAAATATAATATCTATCCCTATGTTTACACAGAAAGACCTTGAATTATTAGCAAAGAAAGGTATTACAGTAGAAAAAGTAGAAAGCCAATTGGAATCGTTTGCCAAAGGTTTTCCTTATCTGAAACTGAAAAGTGCAGCGTCTTATGATTATGGCATTGTCACTATCGATGATGATGCTGCTACTTATTATCAGGATTTATGGACAAAGTATCTTGCTGCCAATAAGCAGATCTTAAAGTTTGTACCTGCTTCTGGTGCTGCAAGCCGTATGTTCAAGAACGTCTTCGAATTCGTCAACGCTGACTACAACGAACCAACCACAGACTTTGAGAAGAAGTTCTTCACACAGATTCATGACTTCGCTTTCTTTGAACAGTTAAATGATGTTTGTCTTCAGAATAATGGCAAAGACATTGATGCCCTGATTTCAGAAGGTAACTATAAGGCCGTTGCCAGCAATATGCTAAATGCTGATGGCCTGAACTATGGTAGCCTTCCTAAGGGACTTCTCACTTTCCATCGTGCCGGTGATGCTACTCGCAAAGCTTTTGAAGAGCATCTTGTGGAAGGCGCATTGTACGCTGCAAATGGCGAGGGTAATGTGAATCTGCATTTTACGGTCTCTCCAGAGCATATTGATTTATTCAAACAGCTCGCTTCTGAAAAGACTGCTTTGTATGAGAAACGTTATGGTGTGAAGTATAACATTTCGTTCTCTGTCCAAAAGGCATCGACCGATACTATTGCAGCAGCTATGGACAATACTCCATTCCGTGATGTAGATGGCAGTCTTGTATTCCGTCCAGGTGGTCACGGTGCTCTCATTGAGAATCTCAACGAACTTGAGGCAGATGTTATTTTTGTGAAGAATATCGATAATGTTGTGCCAGATAAGCTCAAGCCTGTGACAGTAAAGTATAAGCAGATTATCGGTGGTGTGTTGGTAAGCCTTCAGCAGAAGATCTTCAGCTATCTGTTGACCCTCGAAAACGGCAAATACACTCACGAGCAGCTTATGGATATGCTTTATTTCCTCCAGAACAAGCTCTTCATTAAGAATCCTGAGACAAAGCTTCTCGACGACAGCGAACTGGCCATTTATATCAAGAATAAGCTCAACCGCCCATTGCGTGTCTGTGGTATGGTAAAGAATGTCGGCGAGCCTGGCGGTGGCCCATTCATTGCACAAAACCCTGACAAGACTTTCCAGTGTCAGATTCTCGAAAGCTCTCAGATTGACATGAACAATGAGGAGTCTGTTGCAATGTTCAAGAAGGGAAGTCACTTCAATCCTGTAGATCTCGTTTGTGCTATCCGTGATAAGAATGGCAAACCTTTCAATCTTCTCAATTATGTTGATCCTCAAACAGGCTTCATAAGCTATAAGTCTAAGAATGGAAAGGAATTGAAAGCTCTCGAGTTGCCTGGACTTTGGAATGGTGCAATGTCCGACTGGAACACAGTATTTGTAGAAGTGCCTATCGAGACTTTCAACCCAGTTAAGACTGTCAACGACCTTCTCCGTCCTCAGCATCAAGCCTAATTTTGCTTTAATTATTAAATATGAATATGAAGCTTCGCCTCATCATCATGAACTTTCTTGAGTTCGCTGTATGGGGCTCTTATCTCACTTCAATGGGTGCCTACCTTGCAAATGCAGGGTTAGGCACTGATATTGGAAACTACTATGCTCTCCAAGGTGTCGTAAGTCTTTTCATGCCTGCTATCATGGGCATCATTGCCGATCGTTGGGTTCAGGCTCAAAGACTGCTTTCGTTCTGTCATCTCATGGCTGCTGCATTCATGGTTGTGGCTGCATGGATAGGATTGAGTGCGATGAATTCTGGTGAACCAGTCAACGGTATGGCTTTGTTCTGGTCATATAGCGCAAGTATCGCCTTCTATATGCCTACACTTGCCCTTTCCAATTCAGTTGCATATACGGCTTTGGACAAGGCAGGTCTTGATACAATAAAGGCATTCCCGCCAATCCGAGTATTCGGAACAGTAGGTTTCCTTTGTGCCATGTGGCTTGTCGATCTTGCTGGATGGCAGAATACACCTATTCAGTTCATCGAATCAGCAGTGTTTGGTGTTCTCTTGAGCATCTATGCCCTTACCATGCCTTCGTGTCCTGTAGGTATCAAGTCTGGCAAACTTTCTTTTGCTGAGGTTTTTGGTTTGAAAGCTTTCAGACTCTTCAAAGACAAGAAGATGGCTTATTTCTTCATCTTCTCGTTCCTTCTTGGTGTGAGTCTGCAGATCACCAACGGCTATGCCAATCCTTATATACAATCATTTGGTCAGTACGAGGGGTTTGAAGATCTGTTCTTTGTCAAGCACAGTAACTTGCTGGTATCTTTGAGTCAGATAAGTGAGACGCTCTGTATTCTGCTTATTCCATTCTTCCTCCGTCGATATGGCATTAAGATTGTCATGCTTATAGCCATGCTTGCATGGGTTGGTCGATTTGCATTCTTTGCTTGCGGAGATCCAGGTAATGGCGTATGGCTATTTATCTTGTCATGTATAGTCTATGGCGTTGCGTTCGACTTTTTCAATGTTTCTGGCTCTCTATTTGTTGATAGGGAAACCGACTTGTCTATTCGTTCGTCGGCACAAGGTCTGTTTGTCATGATGACCAATGGCTTTGGCGCAACTATTGGCTCATTGTCGGCTAAGGAAATCATCAATCATTATGTATATACCAATCCTGATGTTCCTACTTACATGAGTCTCGATGGATGGCGCACTTCATGGTACATCTTCGCTATTTATGCATTGGTTGTAGCAATAGCCTTTGCCATCTTGTTCAAGTATAAACATGTCAGGGAGGAGAAATAATGATTATTTTCTATTCTCCCGATATTGCATCAAGCCATGAACTTGACGAAGAACAGTCGAGTCATGCAGTCCGTGTTCTCCGACATAAAGATGGCGATCCTCTTGTGATAGTAGATGGTAATGGAAACTTTTTTAATACCCATATCATCAATGCTCATCCAAAACACTGTACTGTTGAAATTGATGATGTAACACAAGAGAACCATTGGCAATATTTCGTTGAACTTGCAGTTGCTCCAACCAAGAATCTCGACCGCATAGAGTGGTTTCTTGAAAAAGCGACAGAGATGGGACTCGACCGTTTTGTACCTTTGAGATGTCGTTATTCTGAACGCAAAGAACTGAAGACTGACCGCATAAAGAAGATTATTGCTTCGGCGATGAAGCAGAGTCTCAAGGCTACTATGCCAAAAGTAGAGGAGATGACTGATATCAAAAACTTTCTGAAAGAAGAATTCGATGGTCAGAAATTTATTGCTCATTGCATCAAGGATGCTCCTCGAAAGTTGCTGAGCAAGGAAATCAAAGCTGGTTCAAAGGTAAGAGTGCTGATTGGGCCAGAGGGTGATTTCTCAGACGAAGAGATCGCTTTGGCTCTTGCTAATGGCTATGTTCCCGTATCTTTGGGCGAACAGCGTCTCAGAACTGAAACGGCAGCATTGGCATCTGTTCATACCATTCATGTTATCAACGAAATATCCAAATGACAATTATGAATATTGATTACTTAAAAACTTCAAAGTCAAACAACTTTTTTCTCCTTGCAGGTCCTTGTGTAATCGAAGGAGAGGCAATGGCGCTCGATATTGCAGAAACATTGGTAAATATCACTGAACGTCTCGACATACCATACGTATTCAAAGGCTCATACCGCAAGGCAAACCGTTCACGTCTTGATTCGTTTATGGGTATAGGTGACGAGAAAGCTCTTAAAATTTTGGCTAAAGTAAGAGAGACTTTTGGTATCCCAGTTGTAACTGACATACATACAGCCGAAGAAGCTGCGATGGCTGCTGAATATGTAGATATTCTCCAAATCCCTGCATTCCTTTGTCGTCAGACCGACCTTTTGGTGGCAGCTGCTAAAACAGGCAAGGTTGTCAATATTAAAAAAGGTCAGTTTCTTGCGCCTGACGCAATGAAATTTGCCGCTCAGAAGATTGTCGAAAGTGGCAATCACCAGGTGATGCTTACTGATAGAGGAACAACTTTCGGCTATCAGGATCTTATCATTGATTATCGTGGCATACCAAAGATGCAGGAAACGGGATTTCCTGTTATCCTCGATATAACCCATTCGTTGCAACAACCTAATACAACTTCGGGAGTAACAGGAGGACTTCCTCATCTTATCGAAACTGTTGCTAAAGCAGGAGTCGCTGTAGGTGTTGACGGTATTTTTATGGAGACTCACCCTAACCCTTCAATAGCGAAGAGCGATGGTGCTAATATGTTACCATTGTCTCAGGTTGAGAGTTTGCTTGAAAAACTTGTGAAGATTAGGCAGGCCATTGTTTGATTTATTAGTTCGACTGATTTCTTGCATTGACCTAAGGCAAAACTACAAAATTTTGAAATTTAGTATTTAGTTCTGCTTTTATCCTTATTATTATTTGCATTTCAGTTATAAATCATCAACAATTATTTCTTAGTCATTTTTCTATTTATGAGATATCGGGTAGTGCTAAAGCTAAATAAAAAACAATCAGGTAATATTTTGCCAATTCGTTATCAGTATGACCTTTGTAGGAATATAAATTGGATGTTGAGATCCGACTCTTTCTTATTTAATAATTGGCTTAAAGCAAATCATATCAGCCCAAATGATGCGTCTTCTATGTCATTGTATTGTGTGAGCAATCTATATGTGCCACATTTGTATGTCTTTGACGACCGAATGTCAATTCAGGTGCCAAAAGTTCAGATTTGGATATCGTTCCATCACGAGGAAGATACATCATTTTTTCTGAATCATGCTCTATTGGGCAAATCATTTGATTTAGGTGACAACAAGAGTTCTGTGAATTTTACAGTTGAGTCGATATCTCCGATTAAGCCAGTTCAATTTTCGGATAAGATGGTCTATCAGAGTTTATCTCCAGTTGCCGTTATGGCAATCCGCGATAATTCAATCGAATTTCTCGATCCAACTAATCCCTATTTTTCTCAATTCATTTGTGATGAACTAATAGAACGATGGGAAAAGATAAATAAAATGCCATATACAGATTCTCGCCAAATGGAACTTAAGATGATTGCGCCTCCCAAACGAAAGGCTATAACGATTTATTCATATAATAAGCCTAAGAAAGTTATCTGTTACATGCTAAAATTCGAAGTCACAATGAATGTCCAACTGCAAGAATTGGCGTACAATCTTGGCATTGGAGACCAAGTGAATAACGGCTTCGGATATATCGAATTATTAAATAAAGACTAAGGTCTAAGAAGCAGAATGGCAATTTTTGCCACAATAAACACAAAAAAAGATACTAAAATTAATAGATAATCATAATATTTATTAATTTTGCACTTAATATTTGATAATTATTGCCAGTTTATTGGCAGAAATATAAAAGTTATGACAGAGAATATTGACCCTATCCAGAAGGAACAAATCCCTATGGAACCCTCAGTTGCCGAAACAACTGAATCTGTAGCCGAACAAGAAACTAATGATGTTGAAGAAACAGCTACAGAATTATTCGAGAAAAGACATTATGCCAACCGACAGGAGATTGTCAATCGTCTTGCCGAGATTGCTCATGAAGCAACAGATCAGGTAAAGGCTGAGATAAACTATCTCAAGATGCTTTACTATAAGTTGCGTCAACAAGAGGTGGATGCCGAACTACAGCAGTTTATCAATGACAATGGAGATCCTGCTGCTTATGAATCTACAACCGATGAACTTGAGCCCAAACTGAAAGAATTTTTGAACATTCAGAAAGAAGCTCGTGCAGTTATGGTTATGGCTCGTAATCAGGAGATGGCAGACAACCTTGCAAAGAAACAGGAAATCCTTGATAAGATGGATGCCATTGCGTCTGATGCCGACGGTATCGGTCAGCAATACACGCTGTTTCAGGATCTTCAACGACAGTTCAAGGAAATAGGTGCAGTGGATCCTCAGGAAGTCAACGTTCTCTGGAAGAGATACAGCGCAATAGGCGAGAAGTTCTATGACGCTCTCAAAATCAACAAGGAGCTTCGCGACTATGATTTTAAGAAGAATCTTGAAAAGAAAGAATCTCTCTGCGTAGAGGCTGAGAAACTCACTGATGCGGGTGATGTCCTCTCTGCATTCCGCCGTCTTCAGGAAATGCACGAAGAGTGGAAAGGCATTGGTCCTGTAGCCAAGGAGATACGCGAGGAAATATGGGCTCGTTTTAAGGCTGCCTCTACGATCATCAACAAGCGTCATCAGGAGCATTTCGAGTCATTGAAGGCTGCAGAAGCTGCCAACGAACAAGGAAAGATAGCTCTCTGTGAGAAGCTTGAGGCTATTCAGGTTGCTACTATCAGCACTATCAAGGATTGGGAGGAACAAACTCAGGCTGTGCTCAAGATTCAGGAGGAATGGCGCAAGTTCGGCTTTGCCAACAAGAAAGTCAACAATTCTCTCTTCGAGCGTTTCCGCAGACTCTGTGATACTTTCTTCCAGGCAAAGGCTGAGTACTATAAAGCTATCAAGGAAGAGCAGAACGAGAATCTTGCAAAGAAAATAGCACTCTGCGAGAAAGCAGAAGCTCTCAAGGATAGCACCGACTGGAGAAGTACCACCGACCTCCTTGTCAAGCTCCAGCAAGACTGGAAGGAGATTGGCCCTGTCAACCGTAAGAATTCTAATGCTATCTGGGAGCGCTTCCGCAGCGCATGTAATGCATTCTTCGATGCAAAAGAGAAAGCTGTTGGTGACGAGCGCTCAGTAGAAAAGGCAAACCTCGAGAAGAAACGCGAGATCCTCGAGAAACTGTCTCAACTCAAGGACAACGTGGCTGAAGCAACTCCTGATCAGGTGCGTGCTCTCATGAACGAGTGGAAAGAGGTAGGTCATGTCCCTTTCAAGGAAAAGGACAAGCTCTTCAAGGCATATCAGGAAAATGTCGATTTCTTTTTTGAGAACCTAGACATGAAGTCGCGCCCACAGTCACGCGGCAACCGACAGAAGGGCGAAAAGAGTAGAAACGTTCCTGAAAACGATCGCTCAAGACTCATGCGCCAGTACGAAACTCTCACTCGCGAACTCAAGACTTATGAGAACAACCTCGGATTCCTCTCTTTCGGCAACAAGAATGGCAAGAATCCATTGCTTGCACAGATGGAACAGAAGATGGAGAGCATAAAGAAGCAGATAAGCGAAATCGTAGAAAAGATCAATAATCTTGACGAATAAACCACAGTTACGGGAGATTCCGTCTCCCGTAATCTTGTTAATATAATAAGAAAATGGAATTAGCATCAAAATACAATCCAGCAGAAGTAGAAGATAAGTGGTATAAATATTGGACTGACAACAAGGCTTTCTCATCAAAGCCAGATGGCCGTGAGGCTTATACTGTGGTGATCCCACCACCAAATGTTACGGGCGTACTTCACATGGGTCATGTCTTGAACGAGACCATTCAGGATATTCTCGTGCGTCGTGCTCGTATGGAGGGCAAGAATGCATGCTGGGTACCTGGTACCGACCATGCCTCAATCGCTACCGAGGCAAAGGTGATCAAGCGTCTTAAGGAACAGGGTATCAACAAGAGCGATCTCACTCGCGACGAATTCCTCAAGCACGCATGGGCATGGACAGACGAACATGGCGGAATCATCCTCAAGCAGCTCCGTAAGCTCGGTTGCTCTTGCGACTGGGATCGCACTTCGTTCACAATGGACGAGACTCGTAGTCGTGCTGTCATCAAGGTATTCTGTGACCTCTATGACAAAGGCCTTATCTATCGCGGTCTCCGCATGGTCAACTGGGATCCTGAGCGCCAGACCGCCCTTTCAGACGAAGAAGTAATATATAAGGAGGAGCACTCTAAGCTCTACTACATGAAGTATTATGTAGATGAGCCTGCAGGATGCACAGATGGCGAGGAAGAAGGAGCCATTGTAATCTGCAACAACGACAAGGAGTTTGATCCTACTGTCAAGTGTCAGGTCATTCATCGTGATGCTCAGGGACGTCGTTATGCAGTGGTTGCCACTACTCGTCCTGAGACTATCATGGGCGACGTTGCTATGTGCATAAACCCTAAAGACCCAAAAAACACTTGGCTTAGAGGCAAGAAGGTTATTGTTCCAAAGGTTGGTCGTGTCATCCCTGTCATCGAAGACCGTTATGTTGAAATTGAGTTTGGTACTGGTTGCTTGAAGGTAACTCCTGCTCACGATGTCAACGACTACATGCTCGGTCAGAAATACAATCTCGAAGCTATTGATGTCTTCAATCCTGATGCTACTCTCTCTGAAGCTGCAGGCATGTACATCGGCATGGATCGCTTTGAGTGCCGTAAGCAGATTGCGCTTGACCTTGAGACAGAAGGCTTGCTCGAAAAGCAGGAAGACTATGACAACAAGGTAGGTTACAGCGAACGTACCAATGTGCCTATCGAGCCACGTCTCTCTCTCCAGTGGTTCATCTCAATGCAGCATTTTGCCGACATCGCTCTTCCTCCTGTAATGAACGATGAGATAAAGTTCTATCCAGCAAAATACAAGAGCACATACCGCAACTGGCTCGAGAACATCAAGGACTGGTGTATTTCTCGTCAGCTATGGTGGGGTCATCGCATTCCTGCTTACTTCCTCCCAGGTCAGGAAGGTGTGAAGGACGAAGACCGCAAGTATGTTGTTGCTCCAACAGCTGAAGAGGCACTCGCCAAGGCACAGGCCATCGATCCTAGTATCAAGTCGGTAGATGAGCTGATTCAGGACGAAGGTGCACTCGACACATGGTTCTCTTCATGGTTGTGGCCAATCTCTTTGTTCGATGGTATTGAACATCCAGACAACGATGAGATCAAGTATTACTATCCAACAAGCGACCTTGTCACTGGTCCAGATATCATCTTCTTCTGGGTTGCACGTATGATCATGGCAGGCTATGAGTATATGGGCGATATGCCGTTCAAGCATGTCTATTTCACAGGTATCGTGCGTGACAAGCTCGGACGCAAGATGTCAAAGTCTCTTGGCAACTCACCCGATCCGCTCGACCTCATTGCACGTTTCGGTGCTGATGGCGTGCGTATGGGTATGATGCTTTCTGCTCCAGCAGGCAACGATATTCTCTTCGACGATGCACTCTGTGAGCAGGGTCGTAACTTCAATAATAAAATCTGGAACTCTTTCCGTCTTGTTCAGGGTTGGGCAGTCGATAAGACTATCGAGCAGCCAGCAGCAGCCAAGAAGGCTTGCGAATGGTTTGACGCATTGGTAAAAAAGACTGGCAACGAACTTCAGGATCTGTTCTCAAAGTATCGTCTCAGCGAAGCTCTCATGGCAGTATATAAACTGTACTGGGATGAGTTCTCTGCATGGTATCTCGAACTTGTAAAGCCAGCTTACGGACAGCCAATCGATGCTGTTACATACGATAAGACGATCGGCTATTTCGATACCCTCCTCAAGATGCTCCATCCGTTCATGCCATTCATCACAGAAGAGCTATGGCAGAACATCACAGAGCGCAATGCAGGCGACAGCATCATGTTCGCTACATTGCCAAACTATGAGACTCCAACAGCTGAAGAGGAACAGCTCATCAGCATGTTCGAAGCTGCGAAGAATGTCATCGCCAATATCCGTACAATCCGTGCACAGAAGCAGATGTCGCCAAAGGATGCCGTAGAGCTCGATGCTGTTGGTTGCAACCCTCTTGAGTCGCTTTGTTGCGTCATTGCAAAGGCAGCCAATACGTCTTGCATCAAGTGCGTCAACGAGAAGGAAGGCGTATGCGCTTCATTCATCGTAGGCACAACTGAATATGCAGTTCCTCTCGGTGATTGTATTAACGTAGAGGAGGAGCTTCAGAAGCTTGAAGCAGATCTTAAGTATCAGGAGGGATTCCTCATGAGCGTAATGAAGAAGCTTTCGAACGAGAAGTTCGTCAATGGCGCACCTGCTCAGGTTGTCGCCAACGAACAGAACAAGAAGGCGACTGCCGAAAGCAAGATTGCTGCTCTCAAGGAAGCAATTGCAGCTTTGAAAGGATAACAAGTTGATTTATTTACTCATATTGAAGCGGAGGCAGTTATGTCTTCGCTTTTTTTTGATATGTGACAAAAATCACATTTAGATATGCCGAAAATACATATAAATTGTACTTATTTCACAAAAATCTTTATGTTTTTTTTGTTATCTTTTGCGATGTATTTGAAAAATTATTATTTTTGCAAAAATTAATAATAAAGCCATGCGAAAACCTCTATCTATATTACTCGTATCATTGATGAATATCTGGGCTTTGTATGCTCAAAGCATACAGAAAGTGCACGTGATTGAATACAAGGGAGAAGGAGCGAAGACTCCTCTCGCTAATGTCCAGATTTTGGTTGGTAATGCCAATAAAGCCGTAACAAACGCCAATGGAGATTGCACTCTTAGTTTCACGACTCTAAAACCTGGCGACAAAGTTGTTGTGCGAAGTATAACTAAAGCAGGTTTTGAAGTGCTCAATCCTAATATACTCAATAAATGGATCATCTCAACTAACGAGGACGACCCCTTTGTCATTGTCATGATCAACAGCAACCAGCTCAAGGAAGAACGTAATAAGTATGTTCGTGCTGCACAAAAACAAATTTCTAAGGCTATGATGCAGGAGCAGCTTGCTTTAGGTCAGAAGTTCAACGATAACCAGATTAGCCGTGAAGAATATGACCGTTTGATTAAGATTTTGCGTGAGGAGTATAATAAAAAGCTCGACGACATTGACACTTACATCGAACGTATGGTTCATACTGATGTCAATGAGATTGCTTCTCAAGAGAAAGATATTCTTAATCGCGTCAAAGAAGGAGATTTGACAGGCGCTATTGAAGAATACAATAAGATAGATATTATTGATGTCTATAAACAGCAGCTTCAAGAGAATAACGATTCTGCCGAGACAATTGCTGAAGCAGACAAACCAGCTGAAACTCCTGTCAAGCCTGCAGAACCCACTGTCAAACGAGATGAAAAAGCAATTCTCTTCGAGAGTGTAAAACGTCAAAATGACCTCCTTCGCATCAAGGGAGGACAAGAGAATATCGACAAGGGTCTCAAACTATTGCGCGACTTTGCCTATGCCGATACTACCTATTATTCTCCTCTTCTGGAATATGCTCATTACTGCGAACAAAGCAATTTGCTCGATGATGCACTCGATGCTCTTAAGTATTGTTATGATGCACCTGATGAAAGAGTGAGAATCAGTGCGCGGCTTTTGCGTGCGCAAGTCCAGAAGAAGCAGAATCTCTTTGAGGAGTTCATTCCGAGTCTGCAAGCCGACTATTTGTATATGGATAGTGTTATGTTGTCAAAAAACGACAACACAGTATTCCTGGCCGAACGTGCATACGCGCTCTCTGTTCTTAGCAAGTCTTATTCTTTCCTTAAAGATGCAGAAAACGGACGGAGCATTCGCCAGAAGATGGTCGATCTTAACCGCGCATTATATGAGTTGGACACAACCAATCAAGAGAATAAGCGAAAGTATGTCGATGCTCTCTATTCTGCTCATAATTCGTTGTATGTGTTTGACTACCGCATTACAGGTTCAGACAAGAAAGATGATGTCACAATTCTTGAGAATTCGACTTATCTCGACGAGGCAATACGCTTGCAGCAGGAACTCTATGACGTTGCTCCTGCCAAACAGTCTGCAATGTTGGCTTTCCTGTTGTGCGAGAAGGCTACCATCAAGCGTCATATTGCTTCTGCACATAACGACACAACAATGTTCAATTCAATAGAGGAGGAGTATAAATATGCTATCGATATGTATAAAGTGGCATACGAACATAATCCGCGTGCTTATGCCCATTTCCTTGCTACTGCATACTTCAATTATGCTGGTTTCTATACCGATAATAATAAGTTTGATGATAAGGAGTGGCTGCTTGGACTCTTCCTCAAATCTCAGGAATTTGAATCTGAACATCTCAGCTATAACCCAAAAGACAATCGTCGCACCTTCGCATTTATTATTTGGGGTATTGGCGTGACTTATCTTGAGATGAAAGATTATGGTATGGCTGAATACTATCTCGTGATGGCTATTGATGAAATCGAACCTTTGTATATGTCGCGTAAGAAGACTTATAGTTCAATTCTCTTCGATGCTTATGATCGACTGATTGAACTTTATTCGCCAGACGCTATGGACGATACAGAACGCTTGGAGGGTGTTAAGAAGAGAAAGGAGGAAATGAGACGATAACGCTAATGGCATGGCGTTATTTACGGATTTTTCCAATCACAAAATAAATAAAGCATATAACCAAAATTATATGCTTTATTTTTTCTTTGTATTTCTGAACAACTTATTATAGATTGCAAATCTGCTGAATTTGATCTTCTCGCTTAGTCTCCTATAGTGTCCCTTTGAATTGACTATAGCATTTACAATATAAGGATTGTAACGAGTGCCAGACTGATTCTTGAACTCCTGAACCAGAGTTTCAAAAGACTTCGAACGGCGATAGTTGCGGCTCATGAAGTTGGTTGCCGCTTCAAGGCAATCGGCTATTGTCAGGATATCTACAAGAGTACTTTCTTCACATGCTGTATTGTCATACCAATCAGGATAACCGCGCGTGCCGTCATACCATTTGTGATGACCAAGTGCAAATGCACTGAATTTGCCGTATTTCGAATCTAAGTCAAGCAGGAACGTAGCATTGCTGGAATGTGTCTTAATCAGTCTGAACTCATGGTCGGTGAGCTTGCGGAACTCATTGTTGACTATTGATTCAATCTGGAGCTTTCCTGCATCGTGGAACTGACAGCCTATTCGGAGTATAGTCTTGATTTCTTCTTTTCTCGTCAGAACGTCATCGACCGATTTGGTGCCAAGAATACCAATGAGCTGCTCAGGACTCTGGTCAAGCAATGCGTCAAGTATGATCACTGCATATTCTTCCACCAACTCTATGTGTACAAGAGTGTGGATCGAGAATACTCTCGTACTTTCTTTCAGGATAGGAATACGGTTTTCTTCAGGGATATATTTGAGCAGTCGCTCGTCCTTCAATAATCTCATGAATAGGGCAGAGTGACGACTGTCAATACTTTTCTTCGGACGACGACTGACCAATTCCAAAGCCTGGTCTATCACCTTTTGAGCAAACTCACATTTGTATTCGTATGGGTAGTCAGCTTTGTCGATTATATAGAGCATGTCTTGACTTGTAAAGACATAACTTGTAAACGAACGGTTGAAAGCACTGATTGAGTTGAAAGGCAAAAACGACGTATATTGTTTCTTGCATTTTTCGAATGCTTCGTTTGGTGTCAATTTGCCTTCTTGCACCATCATCAGCATATCTTTCGAGAAGTATTCCGAAGGATATATGTTTTCTTTGAAGTCTTCATAGAAACTGTCACTGCGCAACTTGGCAATCAGACTGTCGATCTTGGCATTATTGGATGCTTTGAGTGAGTCTGCAGGATACAGAATCAGATTTCTCAGAGCAAACACTTCATAGTTCATAGCCATCTTTATCATTGTATGATAATAGTCCCAGAGATGGTGCTTTTGCAAAGTGTCAAGATGATCAAAATAGTAATCTCTGAATTGTGGGAGCAAGCTGTCTATCTCTTGTCCGTTTCTCTCAGCTGCTGTTATCAGAGATGGGTGAGAGAAAAAGAATGTCATTGCATAGAACCAATATGTAGAAGCCTCTTTATCGGAGATACAGGTCTGTGAGTGAGCGATGCACTTGTTTAGGGCATCGTAGCATTGATGAATCGATGACTCGTCGCCCATGGCAAAAATCTGATAAACTGCATCTGCATAGTTGAGATAAAGGTGTGAGAGTAGAATATGATGCTTCTCACTTATTGAGTCTAAGTTTTCATAGTGAGGAATAAGTATGTTCCCAATGAAGATTTCGGTCAAGAATGGGTCAATGAGCCTGTCATACTCGTTGATTGCTGCCCATAGTGAATCGTATGCTACTATAGGGATTGTAGTACGTGGAGATAGCTTGCCACTCGACGCATCAAAACCTTTCTTTTGTTCAAGGAAGTAGTATATGATATCGTCAAGCTTATGTTGGTTTTCTATATAGTTGTCGTAGTTGGTACTTGATCTGCGATATGTAAAACTGCTCCAAGCCTCTTCATTGTCTTCCAGAAAAAGACTGTCGTTAAGTTCGTTGTAAATGGTGCGTTTCTCTTCCAGGAAAGCAAAAGCAGCTCTGAAGCTCGGATTGCTTTGGTTCTCATACACCGACTCATAGGCATGGGCCAAGATTGGATGGCTCAAGTATAATATTACTACAACCAGTGCAGCTATGTTTCGGTTTATAGGTTTCATTAATTTGATTCTTACTTTTTAGAAAGAGGACACGCAAAAATAGCAAAACTATTTCAATCAAACAAACTATTTGTTAAAAAAATTACAAAATGGCCTATTATTTTATGTTTTGAAGCATAATTTTCAAAATTATAGCTCTTTTTGTAGCATAATCATCAACGATTCTTAAGGCTTATTTCAATGTGAGTATCAAAAATTCCGACATTCAATACGTCAGAGAAGAGTTTTATACTCTTCAGCAAAATGCTAATACTTGTCTCACAGATTGTATATTTCAAATATTTTAATATAATATTATGGCAATAAAAAATAACGAACATCCAGAGAATCAGGCAAAAGCCTTAATCGAAGGATGTTCGTTCCGTTATTTCACAAGTCCAGCCTTTAGACATCTGATCACTGCTGAATTGAACCCTGCATGATCAAGTTCGTTCAATCCTCTGATAGTCAGTCCACCAGGCGTAGTCACTTTGTCTATCGCCACGGCAGGATGCATTCCTGAGCCCTCGAGCACTGCCACTGCACCTTTCATTGCTTGCATCGCAATTTCTTGAGCCTCAGCAGGGTAGAGTCCCATCTCAACACCGCCTTCCATCATAGCATGAATGAAGCGCATCACGTAGGCAATGCCACAGCCTGATAGCATGTTGCCAGCTGCGACGGCCTTCTCTGTGCATATCTTCACTTTGCCCACTTCCTCCAATAGCTCTTTCATGTTGGCGGTCACTTCTTCACATACTCCACTGGCAGGTGCAAGGAATGTCATGCTCTCATTGTATTCCGCACCAATATTGGGCATAACATAGAGCACTTTGGCATCTGGCTCTCCTAGATATGTGCGTAGCTGGTCGGTCAATACATTAGCTGCTACCGAGAGGATGATTTGTCTCTTGAAATCTATGTTGACTTTTATCTCGTTGATAACAGTTTCCACAAGCCAGGGCTTGACAGCAATCACTATCACATCGGCATCTTTTACTGCTTCGACGTTGTCGAGCATTGTCTTGATGTTTGGATATTCGCTGCTGAAACGGCTTAAAGTCTTCTCTGTCCGTGCTGTGATGGTGAGCTCGTGCACGCCCTTCTTTGCCCATCCTTTGATTAAGGCACCGCCCATATTGCCGGCACCAATGATAGTAATCTTCATATATCTTCTGTTTTGATTGTCTTTGCAAAAGTACACATTTATATTATTTATGCCAAGATTTCTGACTTTTTTATATTTATTTTTTACATTTTTCGTCGTTTATGGATTGAAGATTTAGCATAATAACACTTTTTTTCGATATTCCTTACCATTATTTGTTGAGTTGACGAAAATTTTGACTAATTTTGCAAAAATATAAATGATAATATGAATACAGGAAATGAATTTCAAGCATGGGGCGATGAAGAGTTGATTCTGCTCCGTATCACAGGTGTCGATCGTCCGGGTCTGACGGCCAGCATCATGGAGATTCTCAGCAAATACGATGTCAGTATCCAGGATATTGGTCAGGCAGATATTCATTCGACTTTGTCTTTGGGTTTTCTGATTAGGGTAGCCGAAGAAAATTCTGGTCGTGTCATGAAGGAGTTGCTGTTCAGGGCAAGCGAGTTAGGTGTCAACATCAGATTCTATCCTATCACTATCGAGGAATATGAAGACTGGGTGCGTCGTCAAGGCAAGAATCGTTATATCCTCACAGCTCTTGGCCGTAAGCTCGAAGCTCGTCAGATTGAGGCCATCACACGTCTTATCGCTGATCAAGGTCTGAATATTGATGCTATTCAGCGTCTTTCAGGTCGCGCCAGCATCCTTCATCCAGTCGAGAAGACCAGGGCTTGCATCCAATTCTCGGTGCGTGGCACACCTCGCGACAAGAACAAACTCCATAGCAAGCTCCTCGATTTGTCCAGCCGACTGAATATCGACTGCTCGTTCCAGACTGATAATATGTATCGTCGAATGCGTCGTCTGATTTGCTTCGATATGGATTCTACGCTCATTCAAGCCGAGGTAATCGACGAACTCGCTCGCAAACATGGAGTGTATGACCAGGTGGCTGCAATTACTGAATCTGCAATGCGCGGAGAAATAGATTTCAAAGAGTCGTTCACCCAACGCTGCCGCCTTCTCAAGGGCCTCGATGTCAGGGTAATGCGCGAGATTGCCGAAAATCTTCCTTTCACCGAAGGTGTCGATCGTCTGATGTATGTGCTCAAGAAGTACGGCTATAAGATTGCCATCCTGAGTGGTGGCTTCACATTCTTTGGTGAATATATCCAGAAGAAATATGGCATCGACTATGTGTATGCCAATGAGTTGGAGGTAGATGAAGATGGCAAACTCACTGGCAATTATGTGGGTGAGATTGTCGATGGACGTCGCAAGGCTGAACTTCTCAAGCTCATAGCTCAGGTCGAGAAGGTTGATTTGCAACAGACCATAGCCGTGGGCGATGGTGCCAACGATCTTCCTATGCTCAGTGAGGCAGGTCTAGGCATTGCCTTCCATGCCAAGCCACGTGTAGTTGCCAATGCCCGTCAGAGCATCAACACTATAGGTCTTGATGGCGTGCTGTATTTCTTAGGCTTCAAAGACAGCTACCTCGACGAACGAGGTCGAGAAGAGAACTTTTAATTTATTATTTCCTTGATTATGAATACTGAAAATTATATGACAGGATGCCACAAGATGAAAGTCTGGAAGTGGATATTAGCCTTTGTCATCGGTTCTTTTGTCATGCTCATGGCATTGTCGATAGCAGAGTTGATTTCAATGAACCTACTCAACAATCATCACCTGCTCAATTTTGTCTTCTGCATGGGTGCAGGTTGTGGCTTGTTGGGTCTTTATGCCTTGTGGATCTGTTTGGTTGAGAAGCGTCCTGTCGTCGAGCTGTCGCTTCCCTCTGCTCCTCGCAACTTGTTCCAGGGCATGACAGTCGGCGTGTTGATGTTCTGTGTGCTTACTGCCATTCTTTATTTCGCGGGCTCTTATGAGGTCAAAAAAATAGGCTGCGAGTATTTGCCATGGATTGCCAATTTTGGTTTGTTCTTTCTTGTTGCTGTAGGAGAGGAGATTATCTTCCGTGGCTTCATCTTCCGCATGATCGACCAGCGTTTCAGCACATGGGTGGCGCTCTTGGTCTCAGCTCTCATCTTTGGCTTTGTCCACTATACCAATCCCAACGGCACCATCTGGGCGTCTGTGGCTATTGCTATCGAAGCAGGATTGATGCTCGCAATGGCTTATAAGTGTACCAATAGCCTCTTTTTCCCAATAGGTATCCATTGGACGTGGAACTTCTCGCAGGGCAATGTCTTCGGATTTCCAGTGTCGGGTACCAGTGTTGACAATTCTCTCATCACGCCTGTCATTAGCGGCAACGAACTGTTCACAGGCGGTGAGTTCGGACCAGAGGCTTCTGTCAATGCGGCAGTTATTGGACTTTTGCTTGCTGCTTGGTTCTACAAGATTTATCGCGACAAGCAGACTGTTATCTGATCCTTCTGAAAAGGGACGATATCCACAAACCAAGTGCCGTGATGCCTCCATTGATGAGCAACAACTCGTAGCCTATTTTGTATCCGTCGAACCACTCTTCTGAATAGGTCGAGAGCACATAGCATATCACCGGCGAGAGAAGGCAGATGAATGGCACAAAGCGGTCGCGCGGCTTGAATTTGGTATATAAGCCGAAGAAATACAGGCCTATGAGTGGCCCGTAAGTATATGAGGCAACGACATATACGGCATTGATCACACTGCCACTGCCGATGATACTGAACAGATATATCATACATCCCATAAGTATAGTGTTTACAAGATGCACCCAGAAACGTGTCTGTTTCAATTGAGTCGCATCTTGTTTTTTGTCTGCCCTCAGCATATCTACGGTAAACGATGTGGTGAGTGCAGTCACTGCCGAACCCGCCGACGAGAAGGCAGCAGCAATTAGTCCCATCACAAACAATATGCTGACAGCAAGCGGAAGAAAAGCTTCGCCTGTCATGGGGTTAGTGCCTGTGGCAAGATATGGGAAGAGCTCGTCAGAAACAAGTTCATTGCCCTCGAGCGATATGAGTCTTGTGCCATCAAACATTCCAAGTTCAGCCGCGTATTTATACAACAGAATACCGAGCGAGAGGAAGATGATATTGACTGGCAGAAAGCCAAAGCCGTAAGATACCATGTTCTTCTGAGCTTCCTTGAGCGACTTGCACGAAAGGTTTTTCTGCATCATGTCCTGATCAAGTCCTGTCATAGCAATGGTTGTGAACATTCCGGCAAAGAACTGCTTCCAGAAATATCGCTTGTCGTTGGGGTCATCGAAGAACCATGTGCGCGACCATTCGCTCTCACTTATTGTGTCGTAAAGTCCTGCTGCAGAAAGTCCTAATGTCTTGCAGACAAAATAGATGAAGAACACCATTGCAAGTATGAGACACAAGGTCTGTAGCAAATCTGTCCACACTAATGTCTTTACTCCTCCGCGAAACGTATAGAGCCATACGATAAGCATGATGAGCGCTACACTGCCAGCAAATGGAACACCCAGCCCATCAAACAACACAAGCTGAAGCACCACAGCAGTCAGATACATGCGTACAGCACAACCCAGGAACTTGGAAATCAGAAAGAAAGCAGAGCCAGTGCGGTAGGAGTAGAGTCCATAGCGTTGCTCAAGATAGCCATAGATGCTGCATAGATTCAGTCGATAGTATAGCGGAAGCAGGATATAGGCAACAGCAAAATAACCGGCGACAAAGCCCAGGACCATCTGCATGTAGCTGAATTGCGAACCAGCCACCATGCCAGGTACAGAAACATAGGTCACACCCGAAATCGAAGTGCCTATCATTGCTATGGCAACTACATACCATGGCGACTTGCGGTCACCTACAAAAAACGATCGTTTGTCATCTTTTTGCTGCTTCCGTGTAGTAATCCAGCTAACAAAAAATATCGTAAAGAAATAAAAAGCTATAATCAGTAGAACTATCCAGCTTGACATGACGCAAAAAATAGATGTTTTGTTAGAATTATTGAGCAAAGATACACAATATTATTTTATTTTTATTACCTTTGCGAATTAAATTTTCAAAAATGAGCGATTTTTCAGTTACAATACTCGGTTGTGGAAGTGCAAAGCCGTCTTTGAGGCATTATACTTCTGCTCAGATTGTCAATCATCGTGGCAATCTTTTCCTTATAGACTGTGGCGAGGGTGTCCAGAGGGCAATGCTACACAATGGCATCTCGATGCACAAGATAGGTCATATCTTCCTTTCGCATCTTCATGGTGACCACTGTCTCGGTCTTGTCGGACTTATTTCAACTTTAGGCCTTGGCCAGCGCACTGGCAAGATTGTCATTCATGCGTGCAGCGATGCTGAGACGGTGTTCCGCCCTTTGTTCGATTTCTTCTGTCCCCAGCTCTCGATGGAGGTGGAGTTTCAGGCTTTCGACCATACAAAGTCGGAAGTCATCTACGAAGACCGTTCGTTGGAGGTACTGACCATCCCCCTTCATCATCGCGTGCCTTGTGCAGGATTCCTCTTCCGCGAGAAACAGAAACCTCGTCATCTCTTGGTCGAGGAATGCCAGAAATACAATATTCCTACAGCTTACTATCAGAGCATCACCTTAGGCAACGACTGGACAGACGGCAATGGCACAGTCATCCCCAATGCGAGTCTCACTACCGACCCTTCGCCCTCCAAGAGCTATGCCTACTGCAGCGACACTATCTATGCCGAGAGCATTGTGCCTGTCATCAAGGGCTGCGACCTGCTCTATCACGAGGCTACGTTTGCCAACGACCTTGCAGCCACTGCCAAGGAACGCGGTCACAGCACTGCTTTGGAAGCAGGCAAGATAGCAAGTCTCGCCCAGGTAAAGCAACTCGTCATCGGTCATTTCTCGTCAAGATATGATGGCGATGGCGAAACGGAGTTGCTTGCCGAGGCAAAGAGTGTATTCGAAAATACTGAATTGGCTAAGGAACGCAAAATATTCGAACTATGAACGCTATGATTTTTGCGGCAGGTCTCGGCACACGCCTCCGTCCGCTGACCGACCATTGCCCAAAGGCTATGGTCAAGGTCGAGGGAAAGAGCCTGCTCGAACATAACATTATTAATTTAAAGAAGGCAGGCTTCGACCATATTGTTGTCAATGTCCATCACTTTGGCGATCAGATTATCGACTTTCTTGCCAAAAACGATAATTTCGGTATCGACATCCAGATAAGCGACGAACGCGACCTTTTGCTCGATACTGGAGGAGGCATTATGAAGGCACTGACGCTATTCGGCAACGACGAGCCTGTGCTCATCCACAATGTCGATATCATCAGCAACGTCAATCTTCGCGAGGTCTATGACTGTCATGTCAAGAGTGGCAGAGATGCTACGTTGTGTGTCGCTCAGAGAAAGACGAGCCGCTATCTTCTGTTCGATCACGATATGCGCTTGAGGGGTTGGACCAACATAACCACCGGTGAGGTGAAAGGCGAGAAGGCTGAAAACATGATGGCGTTTGCCGGAATACATGTCATCAGCCAGAGTCTTGCTCCTTCACTCCAGGCTATGCAGCGCCCTGTCTTCCCGATCATGGATTTCTATCTCACTAATTGCAGCGACAGTCGATTCTTCGGTTTCCCTTTGCCTGCCGATACTCTATGGGTCGATTGCGGCAAACCCGAAAGCTTAGAAAAAGCAGCCGAAATCATCAGAATCTTATGTTAAATAACATATACGAGGCAGTTTTTTTCCAATTTTTAGGTCATAAGAGTGCGAAAATTTGGAAAATTGATATACTTCTTATATATTTGCACTCTATAAAATCAGCAATGTAATACAAATTGTATTTTTTAATACCAAAACAAATTATTTATTAAGCATTATGGAAAACAAGAAACGTGTCTATACCTTCGGTAATGGTAAGGCTGAAGGAAAAGCCGACATGCGAAACTTGCTTGGTGGTAAGGGTGCAAACCTTGCAGAAATGAACCTCATTGGCGTCCCTGTGCCTCCTGGTTTCACAATCACAACCGACGTTTGTAACGAGTATTATCAGATTGGAAAAGACGAGGTTATTGCCCTTTTGAAGGACGATGTTCTTGCTGCTGTAAAGCATATTGAGGGTTTGATGAACAGCACTCTTGGCGATGCTGCCAACCCATTGCTCCTTTCTGTTCGTTCGGGTGCTCGCGCTTCAATGCCTGGTATGATGGATACTATCCTCAACCTTGGTCTTAACGACGAAGTGGTAGAAGGTCTTTCAAAAAAGACTGGCAATCCTCGCTTCGCATGGGATTCATACCGTCGTTTCGTTCAGATGTATGGTGATGTCGTGATGGGTCTCAAGCCTGTCAACAAGACTGATATCGACCCATTCGAGGCTATCATCGAAAAGATTAAGGAAGAATATGGTGTAGTACTCGATAAGGATATCCCTGTTGAGGGTCTCCAGAAGCTCGTCAAGGAGTTCAAGGCTATGATCGTTGAGCGCACTGGCAAGCAGTTCCCAACTGATGTATATGAGCAGCTTTGGGGTGCTATCTGTGCTGTGTTCGACTCTTGGATGAACGAGCGTGCTATCCTCTATCGTAAGATGGAAGGTATTCCTGCTGAGTGGGGTACTGCCGTTTCTGTCATGGCAATGGTATTCGGCAACATGGGCAATACTTCTGCTACAGGCGTTTGCTTCAGCCGTGATGCTGCTACAGGCGAGAACCTCTTCAATGGTGAGTATCTTATCAATGCACAGGGTGAGGACGTTGTGGCTGGTATCCGTACTCCACAGCAGATCACAAAGATCGGCTCACAGCGTTGGGCTGAGCGTGCTGAGATCAGCGAGGAAGAGCGCGTAGCTAAGTATCCTTCAATGGAAGAGGCTATGCCTGAACTCTATAAGGAACTCGACGAACTCCAGAAGAAGCTCGAGAACCACTACCACGACATGCAGGATATGGAGTTCACCGTTCAGGAAGGTAAGCTCTGGTTCCTCCAGACTCGTAACGGTAAGCGCACTGGTACTGCAATGGTCAAGATTGCTATGGATCTCATGCACGAGGGTCTCATCGATGAGAAGACTGCTCTCCAGCGTTGCGAACCACAGAAGCTCGACGAACTTCTCCACCCAGTATTCGACAAGAATGCGCTCAAGAAGGCTCGCGTCCTCACTACAGGTCTCCCTGCTTCTCCAGGTGCTGCTTGCGGTCAGATCGTGTTCAGCGCTGACGATGCAGAGGCTTGGCACAAGAACGGCCACAAGGTAGTCATGGTACGTATCGAGACTTCTCCTGAAGACCTCGCTGGTATGGCTGCTGCCGAAGGTATCCTCACTTGCCGTGGTGGTATGACTTCTCACGCTGCCGTTGTTGCTCGTGGTATGGGTAAGTGCTGCGTATCAGGTGCAGGCGCTCTCCAGGTTGACTATGTGAAGAAGACTGTCAAGATCGAAGACGTAACTCTCAAGGAGGGTGACTACATCTCAATCAACGGTTCTACAGGTCAGGTACTCCTCGGTGAGGTTGAGACAAAGGCTGCAGAAATCTCTGGTGACTTCGCAGAACTCATGGATCTCTGCAACAAATATACCAAGCTCGTTGTCCGCACAAATGCCGATACTCCTCACGATGCAGAGGTTGCACGCGGATTTGGTGCAGTAGGCATCGGTCTCTGCCGTACAGAGCACATGTTCTTCGAGGGTGAGAAGATCAAGGCAATGCGTGAGATGATCCTTTCAGAGACTGTTGAAGGTCGTGAGAAGGCTCTTGCAAAGCTCCTCCCTTATCAGAAGGCTGACTTCTATGGCATCTTGAAGGCAATGGACGGTCTTGCTGTCAACATCCGTCTTCTCGACCCACCTCTCCACGAGTTCGTACCACACGATCAGAAGGGTCAGGAGGAAATGGCTGCTGCAATGGGAGTGACTATCGAGCAGATCAAGGCTCGCGTTTCTTCTCTCTCTGAGAACAATCCAATGCTCGGTCACCGCGGTTGCCGTCTTGGTATCACTTATCCAGAGATCACAGAGATGCAGACTCGCGCTATCATCGGTGCAGCTATCCAGCTCCGTAAGGAAGGCTTCAACCCAATCCCAGAGATCATGGTTCCTCTCGTAGGTCGTCACCACGAGTTCGACATGCAGGAAGCTATCATCCGCAACACTGCTGCCAAGCTCTTCGAAGAGGAAGGTGTTGAGCCATTCGAGTTCAAGGTTGGTACAATGATCGAGATCCCTCGTGCAGCTCTCACTGCTGATGCAGTTGCAGCTCGTGCTGAGTACTTCTCATTCGGTACAAACGACTTGACACAGATGACCTTCGGTTACTCTCGTGACGATATCGCTTCATTCCTCCCAGTTTATCTCGAGAAGAAGATCCTCAAGGTCGATCCATTCCAGGTTCTCGACCAGAAGGGTGTTGGCCAGCTCATCAAGATGGCAGTTGAGAAGGGTCGTTCAGTTCGTCCTGACCTCAAGTGCGGTATCTGCGGTGAGCACGGCGGTGAGCCTTCTTCAGTTAAGTTCTGCCACCGCGCAGGTCTCAACTACGTGAGCTGCTCTCCATTCCGTGTGCCAATCGCACGTCTTGCAGCCGCCCAGGCCGCGGTCGAAGAATAAACGAAAAGTGCTGAAAATTAGCTACATAATGGGCAAGTATCTGGCAAACAGGTAATTGCCCATACTTTTTTGTTCATGTTCCGCTTATTCGATTTGCAGTACAAGTTGGCAAAAATGGGTCAAATGTTTCCCAAATTTCAAGGATCTGTTTCCCGAAATAAATAAATGTTTACCAAAAAACAACGAATGTTTCCCAAAATAACGTGCCGTTTCCCAAAGAATCATAATGAACAAAAAAGATATAGTAACTTAAAAGATTTTAAGCTATGGCTACATTAAAAGCAATTGTTAAGGCAAAGATGAAAGGACGGTATGTATGTTGTGTACATTCGCGTTACTCACAATCGTCAAGTCAAGTACATCAGAACATCATGGATGGTCGATGACAAAGGTTTGAGCAAAGACAAACAGGATGTCATTGATTCATTTGTTTCAGAGCAAACCTCAAAGGTCATTGCTGGGTACTACAGTATGCTAAACAGATTGGACACACGGAACTGGACAGCAAAGGAAATCGTTGAGTTTATTCAGTTTGGCAAGGATGGTATATCATTCTCTAAATATGCTCGCAAGCATATTGAAAAGATGATTTCAAGAGGACAGGAAAGAACTTCTCGCGACTACAAATGGGCTTTATACAGTCTTGAAAAGTTCGCAGGAGAAAACGAAGTGATGTTTTCACAACTTACTTACACTTTCCTTTCAAGATGGATTGACTCTCTTGCTCGGACTTCAAGATCAAAAAAGAATTATCCCATCAACATCCGACAGATTCATAAAGCAGCCATGCTTGAGTATAATGATGAAGATAGAAACATCCTGCTAATCCAGAATCCTTGGCCCAAAATTACAATTCCCAAAGGTGATACACCAAACAAGAGAGCGATAGCTCCCAGTATGCTTCGTAAGTTCTTTGGGATTGTTCCCGACTTCAGCCGGTTTACACATCCACTCCAGGAACTTGGTCAAGATGTAGCATTGATGAGCTTTTGTATGTGTGGCATCAATAGCATAGATTTGTTCTATGCGGAGAAGAGCCAGTACCACGATGGCATCCTTCATTACAATAGAAGAAAGACTTGTAAGTCAAGAAGCGACAACGCATATTTTGAGATAAGAGTACCGCAGTTCATAATTCCAACTTTTGAGAAGTATCTGTCAAAGGACAAAGAGACACCATGGCTGTTCGATTTTCATGATCGTTTAAGTAATGAAGATTCCTTCAATACTAACGTAAATGCTGGCATTAGTCAGATTTGCAAGAAGGTCTCACCAGGCTTCCATGCAAGCTTATATTCGTTCCGTCATTCATGGGCAACTGTGGCGCAGAATGGGTGTGGGGCATCACTTAGTGAAATCGACTTTGCTCTCAATCACTCAACCAATAAAATGGCAAGGGTTTATACTATGATTGATTATTCGCCAGCGTGGGAACTTAATGACGAAGTCATTGATTACATTTCTTTAGCAACAAAGAACCTGGACACATTGACGAGACCGAAGGAACTTTCGAGAGAATGTCTAAATATAACTTGATAAGAGGTGAGGTGTTCATCAATGGTGAACGTGTTTCTGTCATAGAAGATACAGGCTTCAGCAATGTTGATCAGATTATAACTTTACTCCTTACATCCCTTCCGGACGAAACACCACGTCCAACTAAAGTTCAAATAAAGATTAGCAATCTCGATAAACAACAGACACAGTTGTATCAGAGAGTTCTGCAATAACGAGTACTCCAAATCATACATTTAAGTGGCAAAACTCTGATTATTCGTTAAAAATCATATATGAAATCACACTTTTCTGTACAAAGTTACCACAATTAAAAATATTTGTGGTAACTTTGTACCATAAATTTTAATGAGTAACGAAGAAAGGCATGGCATTCATATCATCAGCAACCATTAAAGAACAAGGAAGAACTGCATATTACAAGATGCTTGAAAGTGCACGTGATGGCGAACTTATACAAGTTCGTCGAGGTGTGTATGCAAGTATTGACCAACTCAGTGGCAATATGATCGACATTGATACTATTGTGCCCGATGGAATACTCTGCCTGTGGTCGGCATGGAACATATATGGACTCACGACCTCTATGCCACAGGCATTTCACATCGCAATCAAAAGAGACAGGAAGGTTACAACTCCGTCTTTCCCCCAGATTGAGTTGCACAGCTATACAGAATCAGTGCTAAAAGTAGGTGTAACAGAAACGACAATGGAAGGCTTTACGTTTCACATCTACGATATTGAGCGCTGTGTGTGTGATGCAGTAAAATTCCGTAATAAGGTAGGAATGGATGTATGCTCAGAGATAATCAATAATTACCTCGAACGCTCAGATAGGAACATAAGCAAACTAATGGATTATGCCAGACTACTGCGTGTGGCAAACATTCTGGAAAAATATCTTCAAGTAAAACTATGAGCAAAGACATTGTAAAAAACTATGGAAAATCCATCCGTAGTAAACTTCTCAATATAGCCAAAGAAGAAAACACCTTCTATCAAACCGTACTGACGCGCTATTTTCAGGAACGTCTACTTTATCGTATTTCGCAAACACGCTATCGTAATAACTTCTACCTGAAGGGAGGAGCGTTGATGTATGCATACGAAAGGTTTGCGGCACGCCCTACCTTGGACATTGACTTTCTTGGCAATAATATCAGCAATGAAGGAGAATCCATAGTAAAGGCGTTCAAAGAGATCTGTTCTGTACCATACGAAGAAGATGGTGTGACTTTTGACGTAGAGCAAATTACAGATCAGAACATTACAGAGTTCAAAGATTATCACGGTATTCGCTTAAGTATTCCTGTTCGTATGGACACTATATCACAGGTCATGACGATGGACATTGGTTTTGGCGATGTGGTCACTCCAAAGCCTGTTGATCTTGACTATCCAATTCTCCTTGAGCACCTTCCAAGTGCCAAAATCCTGGCTTATTCACTCGAAACGGTTATTGCCGAGAAGCTTCATGCTGTGGTTGACCTTGCCGATCAGAGCAGCCGAATGAAGGATTACTACGATCTGTACACTATTTTGCATAACGAAAAGTTTGATGCCGATGTACTGCAGGAGGCAATCATACGCACTTTTGAAAATCGACATACACCATACGACGATAATACGATGTTCTTCCGCAAGGAATTCTCTGAGAACCAGCAAATGCAGGTCAGATGGCAGGCATTCATCAAGAAGATAACAAAGAATACAGAACTTGCATTTGCAGAAGTCGTAACTTACATCCAAGAGAAACTTCAACCATACTGGGATAATCTGCCGCATGAATAATCCTGACAACATATTTACACTACAGTTTCCCGAAGCAAAGAGTATTGTTGTTTCTGGTGACATCCATGGTGACTTCAATCTTCTTGTAAACAAACTTTGTGTACAGTACGAGATGAAAGACACCGTGCTCATTGTGGCTGGCGACTGCGGATTTGGATTTGAGCAAAAAGGATATTACGAGAACATTGTCAGACGTAATAGCAAGCGCATGAACGCTGCGAACAACTGGATTGTTTTCGTAAGAGGCAATCATGACAATCCTGCCTACTTTGATGGGAAGACGTTCAATCACAAAAGGTTTGTTGCAGTTCCTGACTATTCGGTTCTGCAAGCATGTGGTCATACTATTCTCTGCATTGGTGGTGCAATTTCAATTGACCGTCAATACCGCAAAGACAATTGGATGCGACAACAGAGCATTCATCATAAGCATCAATCCAATGAGCCATTGGATAAGAATGTATATTGGAGTGACGAGGCACCAGTTTATGACGCTGTCAAGCTCAACGCCATCAACGAGCTGTTCGCCATCGATACAGTCATAACCCATACTTCCCCTTCTTTTTGTGAATTGCAATCCAAGAACGGATTAGTGACCTGGGCAGCAAGTGATGAGGGCAACCTTATGGCAGATGTTGAAGAAGAACGTCAGACGATGGATGACATCCATGAACATCTTATTTACAACAACCATCCGATAAGCCATTGGTGCTATGGTCACTTTCATCAGAGCTGGCATTCAGCAATAGGCGACATCCTCTTCAAGATGCTCGACATCATGGAGTTTTACGAGATAAGATAAATTGCACCTATGGACATTGAACAAGTAAGAGAATACACGTTATCAACCCCAGGGGTTACCGAAGACCAGCCATTTGGCGATGACATCATTACCTTCCGCATCGAAGGTAAGATATTCCTCTGCCTTTGGCTTGGTGGAGGCAAGCATGACATGAAGGATGGTCAGCCAAGGTTCGCCCTAAAGCTGGCTCCAGATAGAAACGAGGAGTTGCGAGAACATTATTCTGCAATCCTTCCTGCATGGCATTGGAACAAAAAGCATTGGAGTGATGTGTATTACGAACAGTTGGAAGAAGAGTTGGTTGAAGGCTTGATTAAGGAGTCATACGACCTTGTTGTTTCCAAACTGCCAAAAGCAGTAAGATGTAAATACCAATAACGGCCATGAAACGCTTTAGCATATTCATAGCAATACGCTTCAATGATGAGTTCAAGAGAAAACTCGTTGAAATACAGGACTCCTTAAAATCACGAGGAGTCACAGGAAACTATTGCTCATACGACAATCTGCACATGACTCTTGCTTTCATCGGAGAACACTATGACTTGCCGGCAACACCTTGGATCCGATTCAGCGCGGAAGCCGTCTTTGAGGAGCGTCGGGATATTAGAGATGCAATCATCGAAAAGAGCAGTATCGTCAATGCTCTGTATTCCAAGATGCGCGAGATCCCAATCTTCAAAGTCTTCTACCTGAAAAACATTGATGGTTGGATGACTAATCTTGGCAATGTAAAGTGTTTGGAAAAACGTGCTGAGTTTGCCAAACCAATTCATTTTGCATTTTGAGAAGACAAACAACAAAATCTGTTTTCAGTTAAAAGAAAACATAGCGAAAATTGGAGGGGCATGTAAATTGACCTTGCAACTTGTTTAGAAAACGTGAAAGTTGGGAAACAAGGAAGCTTCTTTATGAAAACGCCATTTGACAAAGATTAGGTTTACTACTCCTTATATATATAAGAATATCTAAACTTAAACCTAAACTTGAGTAGTTCGAATAGGGCAATTATTCTTTTAACCGAAGCGAATATTGCAATTCAAGCCCTAACTTACATCAATAGATCTGCATGTTTTGCGAGGAAAACGTGAAAATCATACGGAAAATTTGGTTGGATAGGATATATTCCTTAATTTTGCAAGCAAAATTTGCAGAACGTGTTTATAAAGTAGGCAAAATATGTCTTAACGTGATGCAATAATAACTTAAATTAGAAAAGAGATCTTCCTCTGTCTAATCTGCCCAATAAGTACTGTTCGTATATTGTTGCAAGTAATTAAGTTCTTAATAGCAATGTTTATTGTCAAATAAATATTCTCAATAGATAATCAAAATAATATAATGAAAATTCTGTTGAATAATCTTCGACAGTGGCTGAGCCGGCTTTCTTTCCGCACAGGAGTGATCGTGCTTCTCTGCTGTATTCCATGCTATATCCTGTCTTTCGCACAGATGGCATTGCCTATCAGTACAACGCTCAAGAGCGTGCTTTGGTTCATACTGTTCGGCATGGCAAAGACATTGCAGTATGGAGGTCTTACCATACTTGGCGTGGAAGGAGTGAAGCGGTTGAAACAATTTTTCCGCAAATC
>JAEDEY010000004.1 GCA_016293065.1 Bacteroidales bacterium | reverse complement strand
ATGACAATAGGAGTTGATATAGGCATCAGTGCCACCAAGGTTGCAGTGCTGAATGGCACTACAGCAAGTTGTTTGGAAATATGGGACGAACCGTTCAAGCCTGAGCGGCTCGAAAAGTATATTGCAACAAACATTCCGAATAAATCGAACCTTGACAACATAGCTGTGACAGGCGTAGGTGCGACATCGTTTCATGGCATAAAGGGACACGTCTTCAAAAGAGTAGATGAGTTTCAGGCTAATGCCAAAGCAGCGAGTTTTGTATGTCACTCAAAGAACTTCATCGTGGCATCGATAGGCAGTGCCACCAGTTTTGTCAGAGTCAGTTCGGGCGTAGCAACCCATATCGGAGGCAGTGCCATGGGAGGTGGTACGCTCTTCAGCCTATTCCACATAGTAATGCAAGGCGGAGGCTGGCAACATCTGAGGATGCTTGCCGAAAAAGGCGATCTGAGCAGAATTGACAAGACGATAGGCGAAGTGAGTCAGAGCGAATTGCCAGACCTGCCCCTCGATGCCACAGCCATCAACCTTGGCAAGTTTGTCAGAGACTCACGTCCACAAGACATTGTTCTTGGCTTGGTCAACCTCATCCTGCAGAACATTGGCGTGATGGCCAATCTTGCAGGACAAGGATGTGGAATACACAACTTCGTGTTTTTGGGAAGAATGGTGACATTGCCCCATGCAACAGACATCTTTGCAGAGATCGAAAAACTTTATAGGATCAAAATCATCATTCCAAAGAACCCAGAGTTCATGACCGCCATTGGTGCGGCTCTGAGTATTCAGTCATAACTATTTCTTAGCAACTACTTCCCTTTCGAAAAGGTCGAGGAAGACTGGCCAGTTTGGACCTGCTTCATGTCCGCCATGGTGCTGACGATAAGTAAGCTGGCCATCGAGAAGACCTACATCGACACGCGGAACCATATCGGTGTCTATTCCCTTGGCTCCAAGCAGCTCGTAAATAGCCGAAGCCTTATGTGTCATCATAAACATTCCCATAATGTCCTGCCATCTGTCGATGTCGAACACACCACTTGAGATGAGACAGAGACGTGGAGCACAGAGACCTATGAACTCATGCTGATCGACAAGCAGGTCGTTGGCAGTGAGAGGGTCGGCGCCATACTTGATGAAGTTGCCTGCCATCCAGTGATACTCGCCTGCTCCAGTGAGATTCTCAAGACTCTCGCCACAGAAACGACGCCAGCCAGTGGCACCACCCTTACCCGAAGAAGCGATGAAGCCAGCAGCAAAACGCTGGTCGAAAACCATAGTGACAAGAGCTGCCTTACCATTGCGCGACACACCCTCGATAGCGACCTTAGTAGCATCGAACGCTTTCTCGGTCTCGAAATAGTCGAGCAGTTTAGAAGCACCCCATGCCCAAGCGCGAAGAGCCCCCCAATCGTCGGGCTTGCGGAAACCTCCCTTATTGCAGAGACCAACTATTCCACGGCGCAAGCCATGTCCGCCATCAGCCTGAATAGAACCAGTGACGATAGTAGCAGCAGCCCAACCACGACGCACCACCAGCATCTGCCAAGACTCGGCAGGATCGGGAGGCGTAGGACCAAAGCTCATGGCCTTAGGAGTAGGGCGACCAGCCATGAAGCCGAACTCAACTATCACAGGCACATTGACCGCTCCCTCGGGATAGACCACCGATGCCTGAATATTGACCTTGATAGAAGGACAAGCAGAATTATCGACCACACCAGAGAGGACGCGGTTGATGCAGGCAATGCCATCCATGTCAATCTTTTCCTCGCTCACTACCTGCCAATCGACAGCAGGCACATCGTCGGGCACGCGTCCATAAACCTCACGCGCGAAATACTCGACAAGCTCAGGACGACGTATCTTGTTCCACTGACGAGCATTGCGTATCTTCTTTCCATCGAAAGAAGTGAAAGGATCGGGATAATAGAGATAAGGATTGGCAATCAGCTCATCGTAGTTAGGCAAGCGGTTGCTGGCTGGATTGTTGGGGTCACGTCCTGGTCGAGGCTCATTGATGCCAAGCTGTTTGACCATATTGGCATAATCCTCGTCGGTCAGACGATTAAGACTGTCGCGATTGACATTCATCGAAGGGAACTGCGCGAAAGACGCAGAAACACTGCCTATCAATAAGGCAGAAATAAGCAAGATAACGTGTTTCATTTTGTTTAGCTAAGAAGCAAGCTTCCGGTTAATCGATTGGTAATGTAAGAAAACATTTGCAAATATGGAAAAAATATTTTGAACTTGCGCAAATTATCTGAGAAATTCAACAAAGACTGTCAAATATTAATCATAAACACTCGATTTCCCCAAAAAAGTTACTTGCCATGTACTTTTGAAACAATCACAATAGACACCTCATAAAGTAAATACAGAGGTATCGTGAGAAGACATAGAGTGAAGATATCGGGAGGTGTAATGAAAGCAGCGACCACCATAATGAGGACGAGCGCATGACGCCGGTATTGCTTCATGAAAGAAGCCGAGAGGACGTCAAGCTTGGCAAGGATGAAACTCAGGACAGGCAACTCGAAGACCAGCCCCATGGAGAGCGAGAGAGTGGCGAAAGTGGAGATATAAGAACTGATAGTGATGGTGCTGACCACAGCAGCATCTACCTGATAGGTGGCAAGGAAGCGAAAGGCAATGGGAAAGAGAATGAAATAGTTCATTACCACTCCAAGCATGAAAAGGAAATAGCTGGTCAGACAAATGCCGACAGAATAGCGACGTTCGTTGTCGTAGAGCGCAGGGCTGATGAAACGATATAGCTGGTAGATGATGAAAGGCGAAGACACGACCGCACCGATAATGAAAGAGCTCTCAAGATGAGTCAAGAACTGAGACGACAGCTCGGTGCTGATGAGCTGGATGTTGTATGACTCGAAACGGAAAGTACTGCCAAAAAGATGCATTATCCGCTCGATGGCGCGGAAGGTGATGAAGTCGGTATTGCGAGGAGCAAGAAGCACGGCAAAAGTCTCGTCCTTGAAACAGAACACGGCTGTGGCACACGATGTGACCACAACCAACACACGGAAGAGCATCTTGCGCAACACCTCAAGATGATCGCCAAACGACATTCTGCTTTCTTCTACACTCACGATAAACTCAATATAAATTAGACCTTAGACAAATAATGACGTTTTCTGACCTAGATAGAGGGCAAAAAAACCTAATATGATGCTTAACGACAAATACAGCCCTGCCTGAAGATACTGATCGAGCGAAACAAGTTTGCAGCTGTCGTTGATGAAAGTCGAGAATGTGGTGAATCCTCCACAGAGACCCACTGTCAGCATTGCCCTGACCTCGGAACTCAGATGACAACCACGATTGGCGAAAATGCCATAGAAGAAACCAATCAGGAGACAGCCTATCACATTCACCACCAATGTCCCAAGAGGAAAACTGGTGGTAAAGATTCTGGATATAAGATATCTCAAGACGCTACCGACAGCACCCCCGATAGCAATAAAGAAAATTGTCTTCATTATTAACAGATTTCATAAACAGCCTTTATGAAGCTTGGGTCGAGAATCTCGCATATAAGTGTTGCAAAGCTAAGAAATATACATTACAAAAACAAATAATTAACAAGAAAAACATGAAGAAGAGAGAAGTTTTTGGCGGTTATATGTTGAACTTTCAAATAATTTGACTAAATTTGCTTGTTTGATTTGCATGGTTCATCATACAAACCGAACAATACTGAGTATCAAAAGGATTGTCAAACATTATTAATTAATAGCAATATGAATCTGTCGGAAGCATTGAAAAAGAAATACACGAAAGAGAAGATGTCGGCATTCGACGCGCAGCGATTGGCAGAGTTTATCGCCTTCGGCCCAGTTGTCTTTCAGGCATCGCGACTGATGATAAAATTCGGCATACTTGATCTGCTCAACGACCATAGCCAAGGAATGACTTGCGAAGAACTTGTGGAAGCCACAGGTCTGTCGGATTATGCAGTGAAGTGCCTCACTGATGCTTCGCTAAGCATTGGCACAATACTGATAGATGACGAAACAGACAAGTTCAAACTCTCGAAGACAGGATATTTTCTTCTGCACGACCCTGCGACACGTGCCAATATCGACTTCAACCATGATGTCAACTATCGAGGTTGGTTCTATCTTGAGGAAGCGCTCAAGGAGGGACGTCCAGCAGGACTGAAGACATTGGGCGATTGGCCAACAATCTACGAAGGGTTGTCGTCGCTTGAGCCACAGGTGCAGAAGAGCTGGTTTGGATTTGACCACTTCTATAGTGACAGTTCTTTCCCTGAAGCTCTGAAAATTGTGTTTGACCATCACAACACACGCACCCTACTTGACGTTGGAGGCAATACCGGCCGATGGGCAATGCAGTGTGTGACATATAATCCTGATGTGAAAGTCACGATTATGGATCTGCCTCAGCAAATAGGGCTCATGAAAGAAGCCACCAAGGGCAAGCCTGGAGCCGAACGTATTGACGGCTTTGGCGCCAATCTGCTTGACCCTGAATCATCGTTGCCTACCGACAAGCATTATGATGCGATATGGATGTCGCAGTTCCTTGATTGTTTCAGCGGAGAACAAATTGTGAGTCTCCTGAAGCGTGCAGCAAAGATTATGGACAAGGAGTCGCGACTGTATATCATGGAGACTCTCTGGGATCGTCAGAAATATGAGACAGCAGCAATGTGTCTCACTCTCACCAGTCTTTACTTCACGGCGTTGGCCAATGGCAACTCCAAGATGTACCATTCAGCCGACATGATAAACTATGTGAAAGCCGCTGGCCTGGAGGTGGAAAAGATTGTGGATCATCTCGGACAAGGACACTCTATACTGATTTGCAGACTGGCAAAATGATATACAGATTAGCAGACAACATCACCTCACCTCTCGGCGATACTACTCGTGACAATGTCGAAGCTGTGCGTGCATTCAGTACTGCCCTGTCGTTGCATCAACTATGGGACATGCCAGAGCCCTTCATGGGATCGCTTTTCCCCAACGGTAGATTTGAGCACAAGAACTATAAGACAGTAGTCATATCGTCAATAAGGGAAGCCATATCGCATTTGCAGCAAATAGACTTTACGTCGCCTCGCGTTGGGTTGGTGCTATCATCGACAAAGGGTGATACCACAGGAGATGAAGGTGAGCCATTTGCCGAGAGCGCACGGCAGATAGCAGAAGCAATCGGTCTTTCGACGACACCAGTGACTGTGAGCAATGCATGCATCAGCGGACTATCTGCCCAGATAGATGCCATGCGAATGATAGAAACAGGAATATATGACACAGTCATAGTTACTGGATGCGATGTTCAGTCAAAATTCATTGTCTCGGGTTTCCAATCGTTCAAGGCTTTGAGCAAAGATGAATGCAGGCCATTCGATGAAGACCGCAACGGACTGAATCTTGGAGAAGCCGCTGCCACAATCGTCTTTGGCAAAGAAAAGCCATCGTACAGCAACAAACCTATGTGGGCTATGACAAAGGGTGCCATACGCAATGATGCGTTCCACATCAGTGGGCCATCGCGGACAGCCGAAGGCAGTTACAGAGCACTCATGCAAGTCATCAAAGACGAAGACATAGAGAGCCTGGCATGTGTCAATGCACATGGAACGGCGACATTGTACAATGACGATATGGAGTCGAATGCCATCAGCAGAGCAGGACTGCTTCAGGTGCCCGTCAACAGTCTCAAGGGCTATTACGGACACACTATGGGAGCTGCAGGACTGGTTGAAACCATCGTCATGATGCACGCCATAAGAGAAGGTTGGATTCCTGGTACGCGCAACTATCACGCATCTGGCACTTGTCATGAACTAATAATGTCGGCAAAGCATCGCAGTACAGACAAGAAGCAATTTGTAAAACTTATGTCGGGCTTTGGAGGATGCAATGCGGCAGCTCTTTATAAATTGATTGAACAATGAAAAAGTTGCACAACATACATCTCACACCAGCCGATGGCAACCTCGTTGAAATCTATAAGACAGAGATAGGCGGATATCCTAAATTCTACAAGATGGATCCATTGGCGAAACTTGGCTTTGTGGCTTCGGAGCTGCTGTTGAAGAAAGAACAAAAAGCAACAGGCGAAGAACGTTTTGTGGAGAGAGAAGACCGTGCCATTGTACTGGTCAACTACAGCGCATCGCGTGCTGCCGACTTGAAATATGAAGAGACCATCGTGACTGGCGAAAACTATTTCCCAAGTCCGGCCGACTTCGTATATACGTTGCCCAACATAGTCACAGGCGAGATTGCCATTCGCAACCATTACTATGGCGAAAGCAACTTCAAATGCGTGGCCGACAAAGCGGCTGTAGAAGAATTGGTGAACCTTGCCTTTTCTGACCCGATGACCTGCTCGGTGTTAGGCGGATGGCTAGAATACAAATCGGCCGACGATTATGAAGCAGAGTTGTCTATCTGGATAAGATAAACATCAAAAATGAGACAATAAACAGTAAAACAATAATTTATATCTAACAATAATAATATGGATCAGTTAATCGAACAACTTAAAGAACAGATTATCGAAGCTCTCAACCTCGAAGACCTCACACCAGCCGATATTGATGCCGATGCTCCACTCTTCGGCGAAGGACTCGGACTTGACAGCATAGATGTTCTCGAACTCATTGTATTGCTCGAGCGTAACTATGGAATTAAATTTCAGACACCTGCAGAAGGCAAAGCCGTCTTTCAATCGGTAAGAGTAATGGCAAAATACATAACTGACAATCGCACAAAATAATGACAGATAAGGTTGTCGTCACTGGCGTCGGTGTAGTTTCGGCCATAGGCATCGGCAAGGCAGAAACATTGCAATCGCTGCTCAATGCAAAAACCGGCATTGGGCAAGTTCGCTATCTTCACACAGAACATAACGACATGCCCGTGGGAGAAGTGAAACTGTCGAACGAAGAACTGATGGCTCGCGTGGAAGTTGCTGAAGACGAAGGCAAACAACAGAGTCGCAACGCCATGATAGCAAGGCTGGCATTGCGCGAAGCCCTTGTTGATGCAGGACTGACAGACGAAAAGGGCGAGTTAGACAAGACAATGCTACATGAAATGCCACTGATCAGCGGTACCACTGTAGCCGGCATGGACAGGGCAGAAAGTATCTTCAACGACCCGACGCAAGAGGTGATGCGAGAGCAGATGCTTGAGAGTCGCTCGGATTGCGGAACCAATACAGAAGAAATAGCTCGTGGTATTGGGCATTTTGCCATGCTCGATACAATCTCGACAGCCTGTTCGTCGGCTGCCAATGCGATTGCATATGGTGCTAACCTCATAAAAACCGGACTGTATCAACGTGTCGTTGTGGGAGGTTCAGAGTCTCTCTCGAAGTTTCATTTCAATGGATTCAACACTCTCATGATATTAGACAGAGAGCAATGTCGCCCATTTGACGAGACAAGAGCAGGACTCAACCTTGGAGAAGGAGCTGCATACTTGGTCATCGAGTCAGAGGCATCAGCCTTGAACAGAGGCAAGAAGCCATTGGCTACATTGAGCTGTTATGGCAATGCCTGTGATGCTTTCCACCAGACTGCCTCTTCTACCGACGGAGAAGGTGCATTCCTGGCAATGAGCAAAGCTCTTGATATGGGCGGACTGAAACCAGCTGACATTGACTATATCAATGCACATGGCACAGGAACACCAAACAACGACCCAAGCGAACTATATGCACTGAAACGTCTGTTTGGAGAATCCATCCCACCGTATAGCAGTACAAAGAGTTTCACTGGCCATACGACATCTGCTTCGGGTTCTATCGAGGCGGTATTCTGTATTTTGGCAATTGAGCACCAGTTTCTACCAATAAACCTTAATTGCGAGAAGGCTATTGAGGGTTATCCGCATCCAGTAACAAAAGGCGACAAGCCTGGGCGAGAGCTAAGAAACGTGCTTTGCAATGCATTCGGTTTTGGTGGCAACGACACATCACTTGTATTGTCGAAATATCAACAAGGCAAAAGTATCTCAGAGATTGAAGAAAAACAAGACATTCATCCTTTCAAGCCTGTCTATGTTTTGGCAAGCGAACGTCTTGGGGACATTGATCCAGACTTCAAGCAATATATGACACCAGGAGAGGCTCGTCGATTAGGCAGACTGCTGAAGCGCGACCTTGCGCTATCGGCCGATGTGGTAAAACGCAGTGGCATAGACAAGCCAGATGCCATAATAACTGCCACTACATGGGGAAGCTATGAGAGCAGTGAGCAATTCCTTAGTGACTTAATTGTTTACGGCGAACAGATGCTCAAGCCTACGCATTTCATTCAATCGACGCACAACACGCTTGCTGCGCTTGTGGCAATTTCGACAAAGAACCATGGCTATAACTGCACACATTCGCAGGGAAAAGCCTCGTTGGAATTGTCTGTGCTCGATGCCTGGATGCAGCTGCAACTCGGAGAGATAAAAACGGCATTGGTGAGTCATCATGACGCATTGCCAGAAATGGTTAATTCGGCCATGGTGTTATCTACAGAAATACCAGAGGGAGTAACTCCAGTATCAGAGTTGACACCACACAATTCACAAGACAGCACATGGGACTCTCGCTTATTCCATTAGCAGTTATACAAGCCGGATTATTGGCAGGCGGTCAAGTCTGCGTGAAGTTAGCCTTGCAACAGATTGACAAGTTCTGCGTGTCATGGTCTTTTGTCATGAGCCAACTCACCAACTGGTGGTGGTTAGCATGCGGAGTGTGCTTCTGTTCGTCGGGGCTGCTCTGGGCTTATATTCTGCGTCATTATCCTTTCAGCACAGCTTATCCCCTTTCATCACTTGCTTATGTTTTTGGACTTATTGCAGCATGGCTGGTGTTTGGGGAAAAGATATCAGCAAATGTAGCAATCGGCATTCTGCTAATCATGGCAGGCTGCTATCTCGTAGCAAAATAATCACAAGAAGATGGACAAAAGAATCTGTGTCATCGTCCCTACATATAACAATATTAAAACTGTAACAGATGTCGTTGAGAGGCTTTTGCCATTCGGCTACCCTATCATTGTCGTCAACGATGGTTCGACAGATGCTACAGAAGGATTGATTGTGCATCTGATTGAAGAGAAAAAGAAGACATCGCCATCGGCTGATATCACTTTAGTGAGCTATATACAGAATCAAGGCAAGGGACATGCACTACGCACTGGCTTCCGCAAGGCTATCGAGAAAGGCTTCGACTATGGAGTCACCATCGACAGTGATGGGCAGCACTACCCTGAGGACATTGTCAAACTGGTGCAGACATTGAACGACGAACTGGAACGCATGAAAGGCAGGCACCAAGATGGTGTTCTGGTGGTAGGCAATCGAAAGCTTCAGAACGACAATATGCCTGGAGGCAATACGTTTGCCAACTATTTCTCGAATTTCTGGTTCATGCTTCAGACTTGGCAATATCTACCTGACACACAGACAGGCTATCGCATCTATCCACTGCACAGGCTGCATGGACTGAACTGGCTGACTGCACGATATGAGGCAGAACTTGAGTTGCTGGTCTTTGCTGCATGGAATGGCGTAAAACTAGTTTCTTGTCCTATTCGCGTGTATTACCCACCTCAAGGGGAACGCATAACGCATTTCCGCCCAATCTACGATTTCATAAGGATTACTATTCTCAACACTATACTCTGCTTTATGTGTATCTATGGTTGGCCTAAGATGCTGGTTAATAAGATTATGAGGTTATGAGGAAAATTAAGACATATTTCGTATTGACAGTTATAGCTGTTACAGCCTTGCTATGGCCGATACCTTGTGCGTGTTTTTATAATATTGTGTGGCGCAAAAACGAAAGAAGAAGGTTGCAAATGCATGTCATATTGAGCCGATACTTTCGCTTTGTAATGCGTCTCATTCCTGGTGTGAGATTCAAAATAGGCAATAATGGTGAGACGTTCGAGAAACCAGCAATATTGATCAGCAACCATCAGTCGCATCTTGACCTACTGGCAATGATTGCCTTGTCTCCAAAGATTGTTGCTATTACCAACAAGTGGGTTTGGAACTTTCCTTTCTATGCACCTGTGATAAGATATCTGGAATTCTATCCAATTGCTGACGGGTTGGACAATGGCGAAGATCATATACGCTCACTCATGGCACGAGGCTATAGCATTCTCATCTTCCCTGAGGGTACACGTTCGGCAGAAAACAAGATTTTGAAATTCCGTCGTGGAGCATTCTATTTAGCAGAGCGAGTCAATGCTGATATAGTACCCGTTTATATGGTAGGGCCTGGTAAAGTGCTGAACAAGAAAGAACTCATCTTCAATCCTGGCGAAATAGATATCACAATTGGCAAGCGCATTGCTGCAGATGATCCTTCGATGGGCGAAAACTATCGAGAAAAGACTCGCAACTGGCACAGACACTATCTACAATGGGAAAGTACATTAACTTCACAATAACAATAATACTATTCAGCTGTTTGTGGCTGACATCGACAACAATAGCATTTGGACAGGATTTATTTGGACAAAAACACCTAACTCCAGATATGCCCGACAATCTGACGGCATTTATAGCACAATCTGAAAAACCAACACCTGTGGTCTTAGTATGCCCTGGAGGCAGTTACTCGTGGCTTGACTGGGAAACAGAAGGCATTGGTGTAGCCCGCTGGTTGCAGTCGGAAGGCATCACTGCTTTTGTACTGCGATATCGTGTGCAAGGCGTTGCCTCGTTTGTGACACACTACCGTCTGCTCTTCCGAGGGCATCAATATCCAGATGCTCTTGAAGATGCTAATACAGCCTTAAGATATATACAAAAGAATGCAAAAGTTTTGAATATCGATACAGACAAAATTGGAATGATGGGATTCTCGGCTGGTGGGCATCTAACAGCACAAGTTGCACAGAAAGCAAAGGAATCAAATGTAAAACTGAGTTTTGCAGTACCTGTCTATCCCGTGGTAACAATGATTAATGAGCCATATGTGCATAAGCGTTCAAGAAGAGCATTACTTGGAGAATGGCGCAAACAAAAACAGAAATGGAGAAAGGAGATGTCGCTCGAACTGCATACACACAGCGAAATGCCACCTGTTTTTTTGGTCAACTGCATAGACGACCCTATCGTTCATTATCACAACAGTGAATTGCTTGATTCTGCTCTTACTGCTTCGGGCGTTGTTCATGAATATCATCAGTACAAGACTGGTGGGCATGGGTTTGGGGCAGATTCCACAAAAGCTGGGCAGGAAGCCATACAATGGAAAGCTGCTTTCATCGAGTGGATGAAGGCTCTATGAGCTGATTCAGGCCTTGTAAAACATATTGTTGGTTAAGGTCGTTGGGTTTAAAGACAACACCTCCCAACGAAAGGAGATCAAGGTCGATGGGAACAATCCCGAGCGACTTTACTTCGGGAGTTCGACCTTGAGAAATCTCGAACGATTTAAGCGAACAACTGATTTGGCTTGAAGAAAGCGAAGTCAGACCAATGGCAACAGAATTTATATATATCTTTCCCTCACCTGATCCAATGCCAGGAGTGGAATAATGAGATGAAAAACGGACATCTGGACCAAAGAGTTCAGTTAAGAACAACTCTGCCTTGGAAAGATTGCATTCAGCCTCATCGTGACAGAGATTGCTTCCTAAAGAGATGATGAACTTATGAGGGGTAGCCATTATTGCTTTTGATGTCGATCAGTTTCGTTTTTCTTTATTTTGAAATAAGTTTCAAAAACTCTTCACGAGTCTTGATATCGGTAAACGCTCCTGTAAAGTCGCTTGTTGTCGTGGTAGCATTCATCTTCTGAATACCTCGCATCTGCATACAAAGGTGACTTGCTTCGATAACAACCATTACGCCAAGCGGACGTAAGGTATTTTGGATACAGTCCTTGATTTGTGTCGTTAGTCGCTCCTGTACTTGCAAGCGACGAGCATACACCTCAACAATGCGAGGAATTTTGCTCAGTCCGACAATATACTTATTAGGAATATATGCGACATGCACCTTGCCGAAAAAAGGCAACATATGATGTTCGCACAAACTATAGAAATCGATATCCTTGACTATCACCATCTGTTGATAATCTTCGCGGAACATTGCAGAACGAAGTATCTCTGCAGGATCCTGAGAATAGCCTTGAGTAAGGAACTGCAACGACTTGGCAACACGCAATGGTGTTTTCTTAAGTCCTTCACGATCCTTATCTTCACCTATTAGATCAAGCATCTGAGCCACATTTGAAGACATCAGCGAAATCAACTCTTCTTTATCCATTGACTATAGAAAAATAATAAAAGAATTAACGTGGGATTTCAATCATATCTTTAATCACAAACATTTCGCGACCATATTCTGGGAACTTCTTCTTCAATTCTCTAAGTACAGAAACAGCCTCTTCATTGGTAGTAAAGTTACCTAAAAGCAGGCGCCAATTTGGAGACTTGAAGATGACGTAAGTCTCAAGGTCAGGATAACAATCTTTCAGATCTTTCTCAATCTTATAAGCACGTTTTTTTGATTCCACCTGATTATTACCCGAAAAAGCTCTAATACGGAATCCTGATGAAGTGATAAAATCGCCTCCATTTCCCTTGCGATAATTAGAGTAATAAGCCTTTGGGTGATAAGAGATGAGAGTCTCTAACCTAGGATCCTGATAAATAGCAACCCTACCAGTATTGCGTAAATGCGATGATATAGATACAATAGTCACTGCAGAATCGGCAACAACAACATCTTGAGCTTTAGCTACCGACAAACATGACACGAGAGAGAAGAATAGTAATAGGATTTTTTTCATATAAAAAAACCTGAGCTTGGCAAAGCTGCAAGCCCAGGATATTGAAATTAATAGAGCCTGCAATTTACTTCCAAGCCTCAATAATAGGCATGAATGTGTCAACCTTGAGAGCGGCACCACCGATAAGACCACCATCAATATCTGGCTGAGCGAAGAGTTCAGGAGCATTGCTACCCTTGCAAGAGCCACCATAGAGGATAGAAGTATTGTCGGCAATCTCAGCATTGTACTTGGCAGCGATAGAAGCACGAATGAAAGCATGAACTTCCTGAGCCTGCTCGCTTGAAGCAGTAAGACCTGTACCGATAGCCCAAACTGGCTCGTAAGCTACTACACACTTAGCAAAATCATCAGCTGAGAGAGTGTACATAGCCTCCATCTGACCTTCGATGACAGCCTTGAAAGTACCATTCTCACGCTCTTCCTTAACCTCACCTACACAGAAGATTGGAGTAAGGCCATTGGCAATTGCCTGCTGAAGCTTAGCAACGAGAATCTCATTGTTTTCGCCATGATACTGACGACGCTCAGAATGACCGAGGATAACATACTTGGCACCGGTAGAAGCAACCATGTTGGCAGCTACCTCACCAGTATATGCACCCTTGTCGTGTGCAGAACAATCCTCTGCGCCAACACCTATCACACTACCCTCGACAGCCTTTACAACTGAAGCAACTGATATGAATGGAGTACAAACTACAACATCACAATTGACAGTCTTGCCAGCAAGAGCTTCCTTGAGACCCTCTGCGAGTGCTACGCCTTCCTGGAGAGTGGTGTTCATCTTCCAGTTACCAGCTACGATTTTCTTTCTCATTTTTCAAATATTAAAAATAATGAATAAATATATAATGATTGTCATTTAGAATTCATGCCTTGGGCTTGTTTTTTCTTTGACGCTTTATTTGCATAAAGAACAGCCTTTTCAATTGGCAAATATACAACAAAAGGAGTAAACATCAAAAATACAATCCAAAAAATTTTATTTTTTCTGTTATCGTCAATAATTTGTCCATAAGTCTGTTCACTTAACTTAGCAGATGTTATGGCATCTACATCAAGTTGAACGAGAGAGGACTTCCACAGAATAGTACCTTCTTTCAGAAGAAATATTCCAGGATTAGGTCGAATCATAGTCTCAAGAATTGTAGCATCACTGTACAGATAATCGTATTCTGCACCTGTGTGGTATTTCCATCGTGCTACCTGGGTTGAATCGTTGAGAGTTACGCAATAAAAGCGATAGTCTTGGGCAATGCAATACTCATAAATATTTTCTATACGATCGACATAGGTTTCATCTGCTTTATCGAGTGAAGGCGACACGAGCAGAAAAGTATATGCTGTATCGCTAAGGACATCTTCTGTCAGGTCAACGCCGAATTCGTCGAAAAGGAAGAAGTCCTTAATGATTGGCTCTTTTGACTCGACGATGGAACCTGTTGACGATGTAACCTCTCGAGTCTCCACGAAGACCCACCCAGAGTCTTCGTCAGGCAGATTGTCGAGAGTAAATTCTCGTTGTTCGCCATCTTTACTATAAACACAAAGATACTGGATTTCATCTGTTTGACTATCTATGGCCATGGCATCAAGGATGTTCACACCAGGACGGTATGGCCGAAAATCTATTACTGGAAGGAGATTTGAGCCAATAGTACATAAGCCAACAGCCAAAGCCACTTCCCAATAGAAGATGATGGGCAGGAAATCTGTACGCGAAAGCTGAAAACATTTATCGCGATACAGGAAAATAATTAAGAGAAAAATATCAAGCACTATATTTTTCCAGAATGTCTGCCAATTGGACAACACCACAGCATCACCAAAACACCCACAGTCGCTAACTGGATTAGCTATAGCCAGATAGAGTGTAAGTGGTGTGAACACTATCATGAAAATTGCAGCCAAGACTGTGAATAAGCGTAGATTGCGAGCAAAAAAGATATTCAGACCTATGACAAATTCCAGCAGGCATAAAGCCCAAGAAAGAAACAATGTCCATTCGTTAAGACAGGACAATCCAAGAACAGCAAAATAATCGTGAATCTTGATGCTCGTGCCTATTGGGTCAATACACTTGACAAGTCCGCTGAAGATAAACGACAAGCCAAAGACAATCTGGCTGATGATAGCAATAGCACGCTTCATTCTGACTCACAAACTAATTTTATCAAAGCAAATAAGCTATAATTAATCATATCCATATAGTTAGCATCGACACCTTCAGAAATCAGGGTCTTTCCCTCATGGTCTTCTATCTGTTTGGTGCGATTGATTTTCATGAGAATAAGATCGACATAACTACTTACACGCATCAGACGCCAAGCCTCATCGTAGTCATGGTTCTTTTTTTCAAGCAGAGCCAATGTCTCAGACACATACTGATCGTATAAAGAGACGACCTGCTCGGGTGACATGTCAACGTTTTCTGAGTGTCCATACTTAAGCTGAATCAGTCCCATAATACCATAATTGACAATACCTATAAACTCAGGTATTATGCCCTCTCCCACCAATGATTCTCCTTTTACCTGAAGACTTCGAATTCGGTTTGCTTTGATATAAATTTGGTCGGTGACAGACTCAGGACGCATGATACGCCATGAAGCGCCATAGTCAAATGTCTTTTTTGTAAAGACATCACGACACATCACTGTCACTTGTTTCAATTCTTCTTTTGTATCCATAATGATAAATGTATTACTGTTTTATTAGTTTTATTCCAAAATCGTTAGCTTTATCGATCGACTCCTGATCATTAGCATCGATAGAGAAATATTCCGTATCTGGCAATTTAAGAATCTGGTCTGTGATGAGCGCACTTGGAGAAGAGAGCACATCGCGGTTCACCCAGAACAAATATGGCCAAAACGCCTTATTTCCAAGGTGTTGTTGAGCTATTGTCGTGAGCATATCACCTTCAAGAGGCTTAACAGTCACTGGATTACCCAAACAATCGAGCATAATCCCTTGAGAGGGGAAGCTATCGGGCTCCGCTACTTCCACCTTTGTTGTATCGGAAGAAAGAGTATCCGATGTAGCCTGCAAAACAGAAGTATCGGGTTCTGCCGTCTGTTTGTTGCATAGCGAAATAAATAAAAAGACTATTGCAAGAGGAACTATGACCTTGAGAAGAACAGTGGCAAGATTCGTAAGATATCTCCTGACAAAAGAATCATGTCTGTCTTCCTCCTCTTTCCGACTAAAAGATTCGTCTGCGGCTGGGGGAACTTCAGTTTCTGCTGGGGGAACTTCAGTTTCTGTTGAGGGGACTTCCGTTTCTGCGGAGTCTGGTTCCTGGCTTTCTGTATCTTCTGGGAAGTCGTTTTCTACATTCTCATTAGACTTTTCAATTTTTCCATCTGCTATTACACAAGGCTCAAAGAAAGCAAAAGGAGAATTGATCTCGTTCTTCATGACATCAGACAACATAAGTGCCACACGACGCATTTGGCTCTGTTGGGTATCTATCACTACAAACTTACCCAAACCCAGAACCTCAACCTCCTCTCCTTTGCGCAGAGCTTGGACAACAACAGATGAAAAAGACTCCAAAAACAGCGAAGCCTCCTCCTCACTGATACATGCGTTTTCTGCCAATAATGATGACAGCCTGTTGGTTTCGATGTTCAACATTAGGGTTTCAGAGCTTTATTGACGATATAAAACGGCAACTGATACGCGGAGGATACAACACAGACTCACCAGTCTTTTCGTTGGTTTTCACATACTCGGGATGCTTATGTGAAATGAATTGACCAAGACCATTAATCTCAACAGCATTGCCAACAATAGCTTCTTCTGCTATGATGCGATTGAGCGCAGAGACCAAAGCTGAAACTTGCGACTTGTCAAGTTTAGACTTCTTATGTAACTCAGTCAGTAATTCCTTGTGTGTCATTATTGCATATTTTTTGGCAAATTTAGTAATAAAAAATGACAAATCTACGCTTTTTTCAATAAAAAATGAAAAGAATTAGTCAAAACGACATTATTGCACGCTTTTTGCACTATCTTTGTGTAATTAATTATATATATGAAAAAAAATACAGTACATTTTTTGCGCGTATTGGAATATAGCAAGCAAGAAGCTGCCAGACTTAATAGTATGGTTGTTCAACCAGAGCATCTTCTTTTAGGCATATTACGTGATGGTGAGGGTATTGCTATCAAGGCTCTCGTGCGCCATGGAGTGGATCTGGACAGCCTAAAGAAACATGTTGAATGGTATCTCGTCAACGAGAACACAGATATGGAGCAGGCAACAAACGACAGAGAATTTAGTCGAGAAACAGACCGAATTCTGTTATTTTCACATATGGAAGCACGTATGCTCAAGAAGTTGAATGTGGATTCTGAGCATATTTTGCTTGCCATTCTCAAAAACGACACTCTGGCATTATGCAAGATGCTGCAACACTTCCAAGTGAATTACAAATCTTTCTACATGCAGATAGCCAATATTGAAAATATTAAACCAGAGGAACAAAACAACATCAAAGCATCACAATTGGTGAATCCATCTGTCAAGTTGGATCAAGATGAACAAATGTCAATAGAACCAACAGCATCATCTGATTATGATGATGAGAAAGACAGTGAGGTTCCTTTCGAAGGTGAAAACCCAGCGACAAAGACAAATATCAGCAACCAAATGGGCATTTCAGGCAGCAAGACTCCTACCCTCGATTCTTTCGGCTTTGACCTCACAAAGGCTGCTGAGGAAGGCTCTCTTGATCCTGTAGTAGGCAGAGAAGCAGAGATAGAACGCTTAGCACAGATACTTTCGCGACGCAAAAAGAACAACCCTATTCTCCTTGGCGAACCTGGTGTGGGCAAAAGTGCGATCGTAGAGGGTTTGGCTCAACGTATTGTTGACAAGAAAGTGAGTTGGTTACTTGCAGATAAACGCATTGTTTCGCTTGACATGGCAAGTCTTGTTGCTGGCACAAAATATCGTGGGCAGTTTGAGGAACGACTGAAAAATGTCATACGCGAACTTGAGGAAAATCAAGATATTATACTCTATATCGACGAGATACATACCATGGTAGGTGCTGGCAATGGTCAAGGCTCGATGGATGCAGCAAATATGCTAAAGCCTGCATTGAGCAGAGGTGACATTCAATGTATTGGTTCGACTACTCTCGATGAGTTCCACAAGACAATTGAAAAAGATGGTGCTCTTGAACGCCGATTCCAAAAGGTATTGGTCGAGCCTACTTCATATCAAGACACTCTGACCATTCTGCATAATATCAAAGACAGATACGAGGAACATCACAACGTAATATATTCGGATGAAGCTCTTGAGGCATGTGTACATCTCACAGAACGCTATGTGAACGACCGAAACTTCCCTGACAAAGCTATTGATGCCATGGATGAAGCAGGCTCACGTATGCACATGTTCAATGCCACTATGCCAAATGACTTTGAAAAGCTGGAGAAGGAAATAGAAGATGTTAAAAAACAAAAGGACATTGCTATTCTTACCCAGAATTATGAAGAAGCAGCTACCTACAGAGACCAGCAGCGCAAACTTGAACACAAGTATATTGAGCAACAGGCAAAATGGAAAAATGAACAGAAGAGTATCCGTCCGACAATCGATGCAGACAAGATTGCCGAAGTAGTGTCACTCACCACTGGCATTCCTATTGCAAAAGTTGCATCAAGCGAATCGGAGAAGTTGCTCAACCTCAGACATGTTCTATCTTCAGAAATTATCGGTCAGGACAAAGCTATTGACCGCGTTGTAAAAGCAATACAGCGCAACCGTATTGGACTCAAAGATCCCAACAAGCCAATCGGCACCTTCCTATTCCTTGGCCCTACAGGTGTGGGAAAGACATATCTGGCAAAGAAACTGGCAGAGGAACTATTTGCCTCAAAAAACAGTCTCATTAGGATTGACATGAGCGAATACATGGAGAAATACAGTACAAGCAGACTGATAGGTGCAGCTCCTGGCTATGTCGGTTATGATGAGGGCGGTCAACTCACTGAACAAGTACGACGTCATCCTTATAGTGTAGTTCTGTTCGACGAGATAGAAAAGGCCGACAAGGAGGTATTTAATCTAATGCTACAGCTCTTTGACGAGGGTCATCTTACAGATGCCTCAGGTCGCAAGATTGATTTCAAGAACTGTATCATCATACTTACGAGCAATGTTGGTAGCCGTCAGATTAACGATTATGGCAATGGAATTGGATTCTCTGCACATACCAGTCAGACCCAGAATGAGATAGCTCAAGCCATAATACAAAAGGAGTTGAAGAAGACATTTTCTCCGGAGTTTATCAATCGTATAGATGATATCATCTCTTTCCAGCAACTGACCCACGATGATATCAGAAAGATTGTAGATATAGAACTCAAAGCGTCTATTAGCCGCATTAGTGAGATGGGCTATTGTATTGACGTATCTGACAGAGTCAAGGATTTCCTTGCTGAGAAAGGATATGATCGTCTATATGGTGCACGTCCGCTTAAACGAGCTATACAGACTTATATCGAAGATGCCTTGTGTGAGGACTTGCTGAGACATCAAGGTGATGTGGTCAACAAACACATTGTGGTAGATATGCCTTCAGAGGCTAATGCAAAGGACAACAAGATATCGCCCATCTTTACATTCATTGAGTAAAGAATAGCGATCAGAATACAACAACGAAAGGCGGCGACGAAGTACTTCCAATCCTATCCCGCCTTTCGTCTTGTTTATTAACGAATTGTTATTGGCTGGAAGGTTATTATCGGTCGAAAATACCATCTCTCCTTGTTTGAGAGACAAGCGTATTGTTATTGCATTGTCTTCATCGATATCTCCACAATGCTTAAAACAATTTTCTACTAATGGGATCATCAACAAAGGAGCAATGGTCTGCTGTCCATCATCAATATCGACATGAAAAGACAAGGCATTGGCATTGCTGACTCTCAAGCGCTGCAGGTCAATAAACTGGATCAGATGATTGACCTCTTCTTCTATTGCCGTCCTCTTCTTTTTGCTGCTATAAGTGAGATATCGCATTAAATCTGACAATCGCGTCACTGCTTGTGAAGCTCGCTCCTGATCGAGCCAAACCAAAGCATCAATATTGTTGAGTGTGTTATACAAAAAATGAGGATTGAGCTGTGCTTTCAGCAATTGATTCTCATTCTCTGAATTGATAAGCCTGATTTCATTAAGGTCTTCGCGTAAGATAATACTGGCCAAAGCTGCAATTGTCAGGAATGCACAGATAATATAGAAGAATATATACAGATTGTGAACAAGCGATTGAATATCCTGTGGAATAAGATCATGCAATAAATAAAACACTACCGACAAAGTGATACCACAACTCGTCACAAACCAGCATCGAAAATATAACCACAGCAACTCTCTCACTCCATAGTTATGCACCCAATTATGCTTTATAGAACGGTATTGGATCCAAACATTGACAATGCCTATTACCGTAAGAAGTATAGTAAGCAAAGTCATCGGAATAAGCAATATTTGATATGCTATAGAGTTGGAAGACAACATTATCTTCAGCAACTCTATAGTTATGAATGTCCCTATGAAAAAATAGAGAAAAGGGAAACTTAAGAAAGAGAGTTCCTTCAATGTTTTTACTTTAGGTCTCATCAATGTATTGATTAACGAGGAACCACATAAAAGTAATTATGCACCAGGAGCTGCATCGTTACCTAGAATTTCCTCAGAACTTCTTACCTTATTCTTTTTGTCAATCTTCACAGCATCACTCTTCATAGACTTATTAAGGCGGTCTATGATTGGCGATGAAAGTCCTGATGTCTTAGCCTCTTCTGGTCCGATAATATCCATCACAATAATCTCGTTCTGACCTTTCTTAAGCCAACAACCAGGGCAATAAAGTGTCTGCTGAGGACCAACATTCCAGAAACGTCCGAGGCAGTGACCATTGATCCACACGAAACCCTTGCCCCATGTGCTCATGTCAATAAATGTGTCACCAACCTTAGAGAGTTTGAAACTGGTTTTGTAATAACCCGCCTTCTCTCTTACAGTAGCTGGACGAGGTGTACGTGTCGGACTTGGATTCACAGTCAATGTATATGGATCGAGTGTCTTATAGTTGACATCCTTGACGTTTTCATATCCATAAGGCAACAGAAAAATCTCCCAATTTTTTAGCGAATAGACAAGGTCATGACCATTGGACTTGGTGATAAGCTCAACACTCTCGGTGATTCCTTTACGGTCGTTGATGAGTTTACTATAGTTGATACGCCCCATAGCCTCTACAAAAATCTCAAGCTTTGCACCTTCCTGAGTAGCTGGAATGCGTATTGCCTCTTCTTTGTCACCACGATACAATTTGCCTATATATTGTCCATCGACAAAGACTGTTGCGAAATCATGCAATTCGTTAATTAGAAGCACTGAGGAGACATCGGTCTTTGGTAATGAACAACTATAAATCATTGAGCCCCACCCCTGATTGAGTGTTTCCATACTGACAATATGCTCTGAGTGATTAGAAGCTGGTAGATTCTCAAAGATAGGAGCCATCTCGTTGAATGTGAACTCTGGAATTGTAATGATTGGTTTTGGCTTTGGGACAGCTGGTAACTTCTTGTCACTATATTGCTGAAGCAAGTTGCGGAGTTCATAATATTTCTCAGTTGCAACTCCTTGCTCATTGATTGGTGCATCATAGTCATAGCTCGTGCAGTCTGGCTTATAACCAGGCACATTTGCACCTGCCCATTGACCGAATGATGTACCACCATGGGTCATATAAAGCGAAAAAGAGATATTGTTGTCAAGCATAGCACGGAGACCATCAACCATGTCCTTGGCAGGACGAGTCTCATGAGCATATCCCCAACCATCAAACCATCCGCTCCAGAACTCCGAGCACATCAAAGGAGACTCTGGGCGCAGTTCCTTTAGCTTCTGGAACTCTTTGAGCACATTAGCTCCTGTTCCAAAATTCATTGTCCACTGCAGGTCTTCAAGTCCGTTGAGTGTGAAGTTGCTCGACCAGTCGCACTGGAACATCACCGTTTGATCCCAGCCTGATGCACGTAGGCAGTCGCGAATTTCTCTCACATATGGCTTATTCTCGTCATATGAGCCATATTCATTCTCTACCTGAACCATGATGATAGGTCCACCGTTCTGAACAGTCAGAGGCACGAGTTGCTCTGCGACCTTACCTTCAAAACGCTTGACCGACTCCATGAAGTATGGGTCGAGGTCACGAAGCTTGATGTCTTCTTTCTTAAGAAGCCACCAAGGCAGACCGCCCATCTCCCATTCTGCACATACATACGGTCCAGGACGAACGATAACAAACATGCCATGCTTTTGTGCAAGACGCACAAAAGCTGCTACATCATTATTGCCAGAAAAATCATAAACACCTTCCTGTGGCTCATGCGCATTCCAGAAAATATAAATACAGATCGAATTCATGCCAAGAGCCTTGCACATCTGAATGCGATGTTCCCAATACTCTCGAGGTATTCGTGTGTAATGCACTTCAGCTGCCTTTACTGTAAAGGGTTTGCCATCAAGAAGAAAGGCTTTGCTACCTACCTCAAATGTATGTTTTGTGCTCTTTGCTTCACATTGTGTTCCTAGACCCAACATAAACAACAAACCAAGTGCAGCTACAAAGTTTTTCATCTTATAGTATGTTAATAATGAATATTCACTGCAAATGTAGAAAAAAAAATTTATATTTGCAAAACTGATACAATATTTTGACGAAAATTTCGTATAAATAATAAGGATGGAACGAAATAAACTCATATTTGTTTTGGTTCAATGGGTGATGCTCATTGCAATCTTATCATCGTGCAATACTACTACGATGACTACAGCAATCGAGAAATACGACAATGGTGAGTTTTTTGAGGCTTCTCAGGATTTCAAGAAACTGTACCGCAAAACAGATACCAAGAAAGAGCGAATGACCAAAGGTGAGATAGCATGGTATCTTGGCAATTGTTATGACAGACTGATGATTTGGTCACAGGCAAGCCTATATTACCGCAACGCGCAGAGGTTTGGTTATTCTGACGAGAATCTTGTATCGCTGATTGAAGACTGCGACACCAAGGCAGGAAAAATCAAGGGATTGTCAAATAATAGCCGATATGAGATTCATAAATTCAATATAGTTAATTCACGACGAGCGGAATTCAGTCCTGCCATTTGTGGCGATGATGACGAACTCTATTTCACTACCAGCAATGACAAGGTGACTGGTGACAATATTAGTAAAATCACTGGAACAAAATATTGCGACATATGGGTGACAAAAAAAGATGAGAATGACGTGTGGATGAAGCCTCAGAGCATTGGAGAAATGGTCAATACAAAATTCGACGAAGGAACACCTTGTTTTTCTCCCGATGGCAACATCATGTACTATACCGTTGCAGGTTCTGAAGACGGCATCAAATCTTCTACTATGATATACTACACTCGTAGAAGCGATGCTTCGTGGAGCAAAGGACAGAAGCTTCATATATCTAACGATACTATCTCTGTCTTTGCTCATCCTGCCATTTCTCCCGATGGACATTATCTATACTTCGTCAGCAATACTGTTGGCGGACAAGGCGGGACCGATATCTGGCGCGCAAGCATAGATGGAGAGAAAGTAACTTATTTTGAAAATCTCGGAGACAAGGTAAACAGTCCGAACGATGAGATGTTCCCTACCTTCTCGCCCGACGGCATTCTATATTTTTCAAGTAACCGTAAGGGTGGATTCGGTGGTTTGGATATTTATTCAGCAAGAGAGGACCAATGGGGCACATGGCATGTTCAGCATATGGCAAGCCCCATCAACTCGACAGCCGATGATTTCGGAATGACGTTCAAACGCAAAACCAAGGAAAATCAAGAAGGATGGTTCAGCAGCAACCGTAACAATGCCAAAGGATATGACAATATTTATAGTTTCGTACTTCCTTCAATTAAGGTAAGAATAAGCGGATTTGTATATGACACAGATGGCAATGCACTTCCACAAGCTATTGTTCGCATAGTCGGTCGAAACGGAATGAACTTCAAAACCCTTACCAAACCCGATGGTTCTTATGTTGTCAATATAGACCGCTCTACCGAATATGTTATGATGAGTGGAAAGACAGGCTTTCTCAACCGAAAAGCTCAGTTCACAAGCGATGGTGATGAAGAAGATGCCGACTATGAGGTTGACTTCTTCCTTCCTTCTGTCTCCTTGCCTGTCATTGTTGATAATGTCTTTTACGACTATAACGAGGCATCGCTCCAAGAGGATTCTTATCCAGCTCTCGATGATCTATATCAGCTTCTTATTGACAATCCATATACACAGATAGAACTCTCGGCTCATACTGACAGGATAGGCTCCCAAGAATTCAACATCCAACTCTCACAGCGCCGTGCGCAAGCGGTGTGTGAATACCTTATCAACAAAGGTATCGACTCTCAGCGTCTCGTACCAGTCGGCTATGGTAAGGCTATACCCAAGACAGTTGATGAGTCAATCTCCAAGAAACATGATTGGCCAATTGGTCAGCTTCTCGATGAGTGTTTCATAGAAACCCTCAATGATGAACAAAAAAAATACGCCGATCAAATCAATCGACGTACTGAATTCAAAGTCCTGACCACAACTCTGGGTCTTCAATAGCAGTCAAGTCCTCTGTTGTTACGCAACAGAGCCTTGGCGCCATCATATCTTCTCCACTGCTGAGCTTGGCAGCCATCCGACATTGCCATCCGAAAGCTCCACCTCCGACCAGTCGCTCAACGTGCTACGCACCTTGACCTTAAGTCCTTCGTGGATGGTGAAGAGCTGCGTTCCGCTCTCAGCTGGTGATGAACGTACAGTCACCGTAGGCTGCATCACGATAGCATAGTCGCGACTCATGATGCGGTCCTTCTGCTGATTGGCATATATGTTGCAAACGAAACAGAGGATAATAGACACAATTCCGACATAAAAGCCCGTCTTCCTCACAGTCACCTTACGAACAAAGAAATATAGGAAAATGCAGATTACAAAAAGCAGGAAGAAGATGATCGACAGAACCGACCATGTGCCACACGACATAGTGTTGCTCAGCACATCGCTCCACTGCTTGAAGATGATAGGCTGTATCGACTCAATCTTATCCACACAATTTGCCTTGGCAAGCTCAAGGTTGGCAGATGCGTCTCCATTGGCTGGATCATAGATGAGGCAACGCTCGTAGTTGAGTATGGCCTTGGCATAATCCTTGTTCTTGAAATATGCATTACCGAGGTTATAGTACAATTCGGGGGATGTGCCAAAAACCGACACCAATGACTCGTAATCAGCTATGGTCTGAGTATAGTCACCTTGCTCATAGGCGATGGTAGCGCGTGCGATGAGATCTTCAGGCGAAGCTATCTTCATCGTCTGTACTACTTCATCTACACGACCGATAGAATCGGCCTTCTCTTGTGAAAAAACGTTAGAACAAAAAAGCAGAAATACTGCCAAAACAGAATATATCCTTTTCATATTCATTTCTTTATCTGAGATTCAAGACTATTGATGCAGTCGCTTGCCTTTTTATAGAGGCTATCCATTGCCTGATCGTCGCTAGCTGGTGCATATCGAGCAAACTCGCAAGTAGATACTATATCATTGTACTCTTGGATGACTGCCCCCGAAACGCCAGCATTCTCAAGCTGCTGTTTCACATTCGTCGTGGTGAGTTCACTGAGCTTGATATTGAGTTTATCACTCACATATCCAAACATTGCCTTGTGAAGTGACTCATAAAACGCATTCTGATTACGCTCCTTCAATGCTACTGCAGCTTCCTTCAGACGTCGGTTAGCTATCTTGTTGGCCTTTTTTGTACGTCGAAGATCAGCATTGGCATTGAGCTTCATCTGCTTTCGATAGATGACAGAAAGAACAATGAAGATTAGTATAGGTACGATATAGAAAAGCCAATATACCAATGTACCATGGAATGGTTCCTGATTTTTGGTAATGTCACCTGAATCGAGCTTGTGAATATATCGGATATCATTGCCCAATACCTTCAGTCGTTCCTGATTTGTATTGGCAAAATTCGACACATTGCCACTTGTCTCCGACTGTTCGCCCACACCCTTCTCTACTTCGATAGTATATGCCTCGGTAGTGATGGTCTTGAACTTGCTTGTCTTTGTATCAAAATAACTGAAGTTCAACCCTGGAATTGTGAAAGTTCCTGCATGGCGAGGTATGACCGTATATTCAATCACTTTCTTGCCATTCAGTCCCATCGAGGTGGTTCGTGCATTATAGTCCTCCTTAGGATCATAAACCTCAAAGTCTGACGGGAACTCTGGCTCTGGGTTATTGATATATTTGAGGTTGCCTGTTCCCTCTATGACGATTCGGTAAATAAGAGCATCATTAGCCTTGACTTGATTGCTCGTCATCTCTGTCTTAACTGAGAAGTCTCCAACCCCGTTGCTGTATCCCACTGGCTTGCTTGCAGGAAGTGGCTTTACCTTTATTGTGCGTTGTGCTGAATATAGTGGCACCTCAACATTCGAGGTGTAGTCCATCGGGAAGTCAAACCACCCGCCTGTACTGCGACGTGTTACCACCTGTGCCACAGCCTGAACGTATGCTTTAGGAATGACAATCTCTCCATTGCGAGAAGGGAATAGCAGCCACTGCTTAATTGGGTACATCTGATAGTTAGCACCCTTATATCTTTCGAGCGAAGCCTCGGGATTGCCGAGATCCATTTCCTGAACAGTGAATCCATCGAAATCTGGCAACTTGGCATCGGCAAGTGAATGTATAGGAGTATTGCGGAAATACAGTTTCAATGTAGCTACCACTGCCTCTCCTTCATATACGTCAGTCTTAGATAGCGAGAGATCTAGATGCACGTCATCCACGTTGACCTTCTCTCTCTCGCCATTCTGGTTCTTTCTCGTGTTGGAAGAAGAACTCGATGCGTCCTGCTGGTCAGCAGGGAGCACCTTAATTGTAAGCGAGTTGGAAGTGTGCGAGTCGCCATTGACCTTAACCGTAGCAGCAGGAATAGAAAACGTTCCTTCTGTAGTAGCCATAAGCGTGTAGGTGAAGGTTGTCGTAATCGAACGAGTAACATTACCATTGATGATCTGTGTCGATGACATACTGCCAGAAGCTGGACCATAAAGCACATCAAACCCCTTGCCTTCGATGTCAACCCTGATTTCTGTGGCTTTGTCATTGACCGAATACTCAACTCTGAACTGTTGTCCAACGGCAACAGCACTCGGAGCCGACGCTTTAACAGTAATCTCCGCATAAGCACCGATTACAGCAAATATCGAAACTAATATTAATAGTGTTCTTTTCATATATTATCCTACTATTGTGGATTGTATTATCAATTAGTCAGCCAAATGATCAATAATCAATAATCATTAATCAAATAATCATTACCAGTCTCTACCTGTCTGTTTTCTCTTAACCTGCTGCATCTGCTTTTCCTTCACCTTCTGCTGAGTCTCTTTCTCATCTCGGTTGTTGGCGTTAAGGATAGCTTCTGCCTGCTCTTGTGACATCTGATTCTGCGGGTGTTGCTGTTGCTGGTCTTGATTCTGTTGTTCCTGCTGATCTTGGTTTTGCTCCTGCTGCTGATCCTGTTGCTGCTGATCTTGTTGCTGTTGATCTTGTTGCTGTTGATCTTGTTGCTGATCGTCTTTGTTCTGATCATTCTTGTTCTGATCCTGATTCTTTTGCAATAGTTTCTGTGCAAGCACGAGATTATAGCGAGCCTCATGATCAGATGGGTCATTCTTAAGCGACTGCTTGAAATACTCTATTGCCTTGTCGTATTGCTGAGCAGCCATCATAACATCGCCAGCATTGTAAAACGCCTTGGCTGCAAGATGCTTATTTCCTGACTTAGCCGCATTCTGTGCGGTGGTGTTGTAGTGGGTAAACGACTCCTTGACCTTCTCTTCATCTTGCTGACGGAAGAGTGAATTGCCAAGATTGAATGTGGCAATGCTGTCCGACGGATTGACCTCCAAAGCCTTTCGAAAGCTTATCTCGCTGTCGAGGAAGGCCTCTTTATTATATAATGAGTTTCCCTCTCTGATGGCCGAACGCACTTTCTTCTGTGCATTCAAGCCAATGCCCGAAGAGCATATCAGTATCAAATATGTAAAAAATATTCTCTTCATATACCTATTCATTGATGAAATCATTCAAACAGTTTGATCTTGCTGACGAGTGCATTGGCACGGTCAAGCAACAGCAGATCGAATATGAGACAAACGAATGCTATCCACACAAACCACTGGAACTGATCGTCGTAGTCAGCATAGACATGACTCTCAAGTTCGGCCGTCTGCATCTGCGACAACTCTTCGACCACAGCATTTATTGCCGAATTGCTATTGTCGGCATGGGCATAAACGCCCTGTCCTGCAGCTGCTATTTGCCGTGCTACTTCCTCATTGAGGTGTGTTGTCACAGGATTGCCCTCATTGTCCTTGCGGTAACTACCCTGTCGTCCACTGTCGTCTGGCACAAGCGCTCCCTGTGTACTGCCAATGCCTATCACGTGGGTGTGTATGCCTTGCTCGAGAGCCATCGTTGCAGCACTTTGCGCATCATCTTCGTGATTCTCGCCATCAGTGATGATGACAATTGCCTTCTGCGATTCTTCGTTGGGCGTAAATGAACGTACGGCAAGATTGATGGCCGAACCAATAGCTGTACCCTGTATGCTAACCATTTTGGGGTCAATGGTCGAAAGGAACATCTTTGCCGAAACAAAGTCGTTGGTAATAGGAAGCTGTGTAAACGCATCACCAGCAAAGACTATCAAACCCACCTGATCATTTTCCATTTGGTCAAGCAAGCGGCTCAACATTCGCTTTGCCTTCTCCAATCGGTTGGGTTGTATGTCCTCTGCAAGCATCGAATTGCTGATATCGAGACAAACCATCACCTCGATACCCTCCTTCTTTATCGTCTCAAGCTTCGAACCAAATTGAGGTCGTGCTGCTGCAATTACAAGGCAAACAAATGCCAGTATTTCAAGTACGAACTTTATACGAAGCTTGCCTTCACTTACACCATTCATGAGCGTCAAGAGAAGATCAATATTTCCAAAACGCTTCAGAGCAGCCTTGCTCTTATGTCTCGATGCAAAAAACAAGACTATTAGCAATACAGCCACAAGAAGCAGCCATAACAAATGCGGATTTGCAAATCGAAAGTTTTCCATCAAGGTATGTTGCGTAAAATAGTGTTCTTGATCAATATATACATGAGTAGCAATGCAAGGGCGGCAAGCACAAATGGCAAATACTCTTCTTCCTTGCGACTAAACTCACGTATGTTCATCTTTGTCTTCTCCATCTGGTCTATCTCGTCAAAGATATCAGCAAGTTTCGACTTATTTGTCGCACGGAAATAACGTCCACCTGTAAGTTGCGCCATGGCTTGTAGCACCTCTTCGTCAATATCTGCCTTTACCTTCTGAGTAATAGGTCTGCCGAATGGATCCACTCCTACTTGCATATCGACCTCTCCTTTGCTGCCAACACCAATAGTATAGAGACGTACTCCCATGGCTTTAGCTACACTTGCTGCATCGCGAGGAGCTACATCACCTGCATTGTTCGAACCATCTGTAAGCAAGATGATAACCTTTGACTTTGCCATACCATTACGAATACGGTTGACAGCTGTGACCAATCCGTCGCCTATTGCTGTCGATGAGCCATCAAGCAAGTCAAACTGTATGGAGTTGATCATATTTGAAAGCACAGCATGGTCGCTTGTCATCGGACATAGAGTGTAACTCTCCTTTCCAAAAATAACCATACCTATGTTATCGTTCGGTCGTCCATTTACAAACTTTGAAGCCACGTCCTTGCTTGCCTCCAATCGATTTGGCTTGAAGTCGGGGGTCTGCATCGAATAGGAAACGTCGAGCGAAACCACAATGTCTATACCCTCGGTATCACTCTTACTCCAGCTGTCACTGCTTTGGGGACGTGCCAATGCCAATATTACAAATGTAAATGCACAAAGTAACATGGCAAAATTCAAATGCCTCAGATATTCTTTCCATGATTTTGGCAGATTGCCAAACTGCTCGGTTGTAGATATCTGTAATGAAGCTTGCGCTGTCTTCTGCTTCCAGATATAATACGCAATAGCAGGAAGCAGCAATATCAATAGAAATAAACAAGACGGATTTCCAAAAACCATATCTTTTTTATTGTTGAATGAACTTAGTCTGTTCGACAAACATTTTAGCGTTCATAAACGAAAGCTGATTCTCGTCTGGTAGAGGCTTGTACTTGGCAAACTTGACAAGATCGGCCACTTGCAATACCTGCTTGAGGTTTGAAAGCGAAGACTTCTGCTGTTCCGATAACTCATACAGTTCATCAAGGATCTCATCAGATGTCTTTTCCATAGCGTTTACCCCAAAACGGTTTTCGATATACTGACGCAGAATATCTGTAAGTTCCGTCTGAAACTCCTTATCTTGTCCCAACTGCCATAGTTTCTTGACTGCAAGCGCTTCCAAAGCATTCATGGCAATGACATGTGCAGGAAGTTTCTCTTCTTCCTTTACTTCAAAAGGAGTCTCTGTCTTATGCTTCTGATAATAGCCATATCCGAAATATGATGCCACGATAAGCAATATGACAATCAATGGCAACAGTATCCACCAAATATAATCCATAAGTACAAACTCTGGATCAATGACTGTTTTTATGTCAACAAACTTTGCTGGATCTACCTCAATGCTGTCAAATGGTACTACGACACGCAGTGCCAATGAATTGGTGCTTAAGGTATCCCCTTCTGTTAAGAACTCAAATGGAGGGATGTATAACGTAGCACTATCAAAAGCAAAGACCTCTACATCTGTCTTCAGTGTCACCATGCCTTCCTCAGACTTCAAAGTGTCAATCTTTGGTATCTCATCACCTAACTCAAGCAGAAAACGCAATGAGTCATCATAGGCAACAACACCTCCCTTACCCACGATGTCAGGGAACATAATATCACTTCCCTCTGGCATCACGGCTTCCAGATGAATGGTTGTTGGCATACCTATTATCACATAGGTTGAATCCAATGCAACCTTGACCGAAGGCTTCTGAGCGATAGCAGCAGTGACTGCCGATATCAAAAATGTTGCGATAAGCAGTATCTTTTTCATACTCGTTTCTTGAACAACCCTAATAGAGGTGGGACAAAATCTTCTTCGGTCGAGATAGAGACACTATCGACCCTACTGTGGAGAAATGCATTCTTCATATGCTCGTTAGTATCTTTCCACCACTGAGCATAAGCCTCTCTCGTGCGTCGGCTTGAGGTGTCAACCCAGCGCTCTGCACCAGTCTCTGCATCCCTCACTTTCATGAAACCTATATTAGGCAGTTCCTTCTCACGTGGATCATATACTTGTATAGCCACTATGTCATGCTTACTATTGGCGATGGTGAGCGACTGCTTGTAGTCATGCATGTCAAAAAAATCAGAGATAATGAAAGTGGTGCAACGTTTCTTCTGGGCATTGCTCACATACTTGATCACATTATCTATGTCCGTCCCACGATTGACGGGCTTGTATTTGATCATCTCGCTGATGATGGCCAAAACATGCTTCTTGCCTTTCTGTGGAGGAATGAATTTCTCTATCCTGTCACTGAAGAACACCACGCCAATCTTGTCATTGTTCTGTATGCCACTGAAAGCTAATGTAGCAGCAATCTGTGTTATCTGATCTTGCTTGGTCTGAGAGGTCGTACCGAACTCCCTACTGCCACTCACATCAATGAGGAGCATGACCGTCATCTCTCGCTCTTCTTCAAATATCTTGATATGAGGCTTATTCTGACGGGCAGTCACATTCCAGTCAATGTCACGTACATCATCGCCATATTGATACTCTCGCACTTCAGCAAAAGACATACCATGACCCTTGAATGCCGTCTTGTAACTTCCAGCGAAGATATTGGCACTCAAACCACGAGACTTAATCTCTATCTGACGTACTTTCTTAATTAAATCTGTAGTCTCCACAACTGAAATGATTTATTCTCTGCGAGGCTTATGGCACCTCTACCTTATTCAATATTTCTGCTATAATCTCTTCGGCTGTGAGATTATTGGCTTCTGCCTCATATGACAAACCGATGCGATGGCGCATCACATCAGGACAGATGGCACGTACATCCTCTGGAATAACATACCCGCGATGTTTCAGGAAGGCATATGCACGAGCGGCAAGAGCAAGATTGATTGACGCACGTGGCGAAGCTCCATATTGTATCATATCCTTCATGTCATCCAGTCCGTATGACTCAGGATAACGGGTAGCAAATACTATATCGATAATATACTTCTGAATCTTCTCGTCGATATAGACCTGTTTCACAACCTTACGTGCATCCACAATTTCCTCTGGCTTGAGTACCGGTGTCACATTGGTCTTGAATCCATGAAGATGATTGGCTACTATTTGCACTTCTTCGTCTTTCTTTGGATAGTCTATCTTCACCTTGAGCATGAAACGGTCACACTGTGCTTCAGGCAAAGGATATGTACCTTCTTGCTCAATAGGATTCTGTGTAGCCATCACAAGGAATGGACTGTCTAGTTTGAATGTCTCACTTCCGATAGTCACCTGACGTTCCTGCATTGCCTCAAGCAAAGCCGACTGAACCTTAGCGGGAGCTCGGTTAATCTCGTCGGCAAGAACGAAGTTAGCAAAGATAGGACCTTTCTTAACAGAAAACTGCTCAGACTTCTGCGAATAAACCATTGTACCGATTACATCGGCTGGCAAAAGGTCTGGAGTAAACTGAATACGGCTGTATTTTGCATCTATCAACTGTGCAAGCGTCTTGATAGCAAGCGTCTTGGCAAGACCAGGCACACCTTCGAGAAGGATATGACCGTCGGCAAGCAATCCGATAAAAAGCGATTCTACCAAATGTTTCTGACCTACGATAATTTGATCCATTCCCTGATTGAGGATGTTGACTAACGAACTTTTGCTTTCGATAAGTTCATTGAGTTCTCGGATATCTACTCTTTCCATACTTTATTTCAATATATAGTTTTCTGAGCGCAAAATTAACAAATTAAGTAAAACCAAACAATAGTTTAACACATAAAAAAACTAAACTAATTCTTAATTATTACTAATTATATATCAATATTAATGTATTTTGTTAATATCGAACGGTGTTGGCTGATAAACATAATAGTTCAACCAGTTGGCAAATAATAAATTTGCCGTACTTCTCCATCTTACAATTACCTCCTGTTTAGGATCATTATCTTTATAATAGTTGACTGGAGGGTTAATGGAAAGTCCCTTGGCAAGATCTCGACGGTATTCACTATCAAGTGTATCAGGCGCATATTCAGAATGACCCGTTACGAAGATCTCTCTGCCTTCACGCGCCATTACCATATATACTCCGCTCTCCCAACTTTCAGCCATAATTTTCAGTTCTCCGACCTTGTAAATATCTTCGGCTCTAACTTCACTATGACGGCTCTGCGGCATATAGAACACATCGTCGAATCCTCGGAAGATTGGAGCCTTGGGGTCAAGGCTATGGTGCTTGAATACCCCAAACATCTTCTGTGGAAGAGGATATTTCGGTATATTGTAGAAGTGGTATAAAGCAGCCTGTGCAGCCCAGCATATATACATCGTAGAGGTAACGTGAGTTCTTGCCCAATCGAATATGGTCTGAATCCATGTCCAATATGTGACATCTTCGAAGGCAAGATGCTCAAGTGGCGCACCAGTTATTATCATTCCATCGAATTTCTGGTCCTGCAAGTGCTCAAAAGACGTGTAGAACTGTTTCATATGGTCTGACGACGTGTTTTTCGACTCATGACCTGGCACTTTCATGAATGTTATATCGAGCTGCAACGGAGTGTTTGACAACAGTCGTATCAAGTCAATCTCTGTGCGCTCCTTAATTGGCATAAGATTAAGAATAGCAATTCGCAATGGACGAATATCCTGCGAATTTGCACGATCGTCGTCCATCACGAAAATATTCTCTTCTTTCAATGCTTCAATAGCGGGAAGATTGTTAGGAAGTTTTAGTGGCATTATGCAACAGTTATTATTTACTATTGTTAATTATATCTTAATTACGAGAAATTTCGACTGACTCCAGAACGCACCTGGGTCTTTAATTACAAGCTTGAGCATATTGTCTAATCCTTTTACTAACTCGTATGATGATTCTGGAGCTGATGAAAGAATCTTGGCATCCTTGCTTTTTAACTCAATCTCTGTTACCTCACGTATGTCAATCTTTGTAAAAGATGACACATTGAAAGTTCCTCGTGCCAGTCGTGCCTTCGAGAACACGCCGCCCTCAACAAGTCCGAGTTCCTTAAGTTTTGACTTTGAAGCAATGATATAATAACCCTCATTAAGCATCTGATCCTGAGTTTCTATCACTTCCTGCTGCTGTTCGTTCTCCTTAACCTTTTCTTCGAGGTTCTGTTGAGTGGCAGTGAGATCGCTGCTCAAAGTTTCGATCTTTTGCGACTGTTGCTGTACTACATTCTCATATGACGAAATCTTGGCAGTATAGTTGGTAATATCATTCTGCAGACGCTCGATGGTCTTGTTGAGCTCTTTGTTCTTGCCCAATACTGACGAATATTTCTTCTGCAATTCCGAGAGTTCCTGCTGCTTCTGGTTGATGTTATCCTGAACCTTCTGCAACTGTTCCAAAAGACGCATACGTTGCTTTATGAGATTGTTGTCGTCATTGCCCAAGGCAATCTCTCCGTTAATCTCGTCAAGTTTTGCGGAAATGGAGTTCATTGTGTTCGAAAGTTCTGCAATCTCATTGGTCTGCTGAAGTGCAACAGTGAGTAAAGAATCGTTGGTATTAACTGCCTGGTCGTACTTTTCGCCCGAAACCATTCTGCAGCTTGCAAGACACAACACACATACACATAACACAGCAACTGAATAGAAAGCCGTTTTTTTCATAACCGTAAAGTTTATTAAGTTAATAATTCCTATTGTTCTTCGTCTTTATATTTGTTCTTTTTCTCTTTGCGCTCTGGCTCTGGCTTACCTCCCACTACCAGCACAATCTCTCCTTTGGGCTCTGTTTCTGTAAAATGAGATATAAGCTCTTCAATAGTGCCATGCACAGTTTCGGCATGAACTTTTGATATCTCGCGAGATACTGAAGCCACACGATCCATACCGAAGAAAGATCCTATCTGTTGCAGTGTCTTGAGCAGACGGAAAGGCGACTCATAGAAAATGATGGTGCGAGGTTCCTCGGCCAATGTCCTAAGCCTCGTCTCACGGCCTTTCTTCTGTGGCAGGAAACCCTCAAAGCAGAACTTCTCATTGGGCAATCCACTTTGAATAAGCGCAGGCACAAAAGCTGTTGCCCCTGGCAAACATTCAACAGCTATGCCTCTCCTCACACATTCGCGCACCAGCATAAAACCTGGGTCGCTTATTCCCGGTGTCCCAGCATCGCTGATGAGCGCCACATTCATTCCCGAAGCTATGCGGTCGGCCATTGCCTCACAGGTCTGATGCTCGTTCCATTTGTGATGACTCTGCATAGGCACTTTGATATCATAGTGATTCAAGAGCACGCTGCTGGTCCTTGTGTCTTCTGCGAGAACAAGATCGGCTTCTTTCAATACTCTGATAGCACGGAAAGTCATGTCTTCGAGATTACCTACTGGGGTCGGGACAACAAATAGTTTCATTTCCTTTTCAAAAAATAATGTGCAAATGTAAGAAAAAAAATTATATGTTGATGTTTTTTTTGCTATGGAATAAGCAAAAGCATCATCTTTTCAATATTTTTGCGAACTGTTGACGACACACAACCATGGTTATTGACAATAATCGTCACAGCATAAGTATGTCCATCCGTACCTTCTGCATACCCTGCATAAGCAATGACAGCTTTGGTCGTCCCCGTCTTCAAACGTGCCTTTCCTTCAAGTCTGGTATTCTTCAAAAAAGAATATACTGTTCCTGTTCTGCCAGCAACAGCAAGCGATCCGACAAAGTCTTGACAACTATGCATTTTGGCAAGCAGTTCTACAATCATCCGAGCTGTCACTCTGTCAGCTGGCGCGAGCCCGCATCCGTCGAACATCTTCATTCCTTCTGTGTCGATGCCTTCCTTTCGCAGAAAGTCCAACACAATGGCAATACCAGCGGTCTCTGTTCCGTCACCATATTTCAATGCTATCTGCCTCAGTAACATCTCTGCCAGCAGATTCACACTATATACATTTGTCTGCTTGGCTACAAACGAAAGAGGTTCGCTCTTATGTGTATATATCAACCGTGCTTTTCCGAATTCTGGCTTGTAACCATCGTTGGCTGAAATGGCTTGTCCTTTCACGTTTATGCCAGAGCGGATAAGAGAAGCCTTGATTCTCGATGCCGCAAATTGTGCTGGATCTGGTACGGCACCTTTTACTGTGAATTGTGGCAACCTGTGAGGAACAGCACCCAACAATGTCATATTAAGCTGATAGGGTGCGCCATAGACGTATGCACTATCAAAGGCGTAGTCTTTGTCCAAAAGCTGATTGTCAATACTCAATCCATCGACCATTGGCTCTATCTTGAAAAGTGATGGCTTCTGACCCTTGCGAGAAGTATTGAGTACTATCTCAAACATATTATCTCCATAATTGAGTCCTGAAATGGGAGGTGCATAGTGGTTGCCCATGTCTTCCCATGTCCACTCGCTTGACACAGGATTATGCCTCAGCACCGTTCCATCTCCTACTATATCGCCTGTCACCTCTATGATTCCTTCTTTTTTGAGTGTCATGGTCACGGCATTGGCAAACGACTCCCGTGCAAACAAACTACGCGACGATGACAAGAGCGCATTGCCATAGCCCTTGATGATGACATCTCCTGCAAGTCGTCCTTCTTCCATTTCACCCGTAATATATACCTCGGTTGATACAGTTGTTTTTGGGTCAAGAAGAGACAATGCAGCAGCCGTTGTCACTAGTTTCATGACCGACGCTGGCTGAACCGAACGTTCATTGTCATATGAGTATATGACTTGTGGGTCTTTTTCCGTCAACTGTGCAACTTCCATTGTCACAGTGGCATGTCTCATTCCTTTCGAGGTCAACCACTTTTCAAATTCGGCAGGTAATTTACGCAATTGTGCATTGCACACGAACGAAGTCATGAACAATGCACAACAAAACCAAAATTTTGTCATAATGTTATCTATGTATTCTTATCAGCGACAGACTGTCGATAAACGCATAGTCGTCGTCCACTGTCATACTATCTTTTAGAAGGGCCACCGATGCTATGATAGACTTGAACATAACCGTCGTATCCGAACGAAGCGAAAGACTTATACTCGTATCTTGCCTTGCAACTTGAGTACGGCTCATATTCATCTCAAGTATATCCTCATAGTTACACGACAAGGTTGCTACTAATATATGTGACTCTGGTACATAAGGAAAATGCAGATGCCATACGAGCGAGTCTCCTTTGACAAAATTCGAGTCGGCAGGAATCTCCCAGAATCTGAACGAGCCAAGCCTCCGTTCGTCCATAGTCAGGTAATTGTCAATGCTCCAAAGTTCCACCGAATCTCCTGCCACACTAATGCCGAACTCACTTTCTCGCTCTGTTCCTACATTTTTCCAGTAGTCTATGTCGTCAATGAGGTTCTTCTGAACTTTGTTATATACCTTGACGAGGTAACTGAGATTTTGCCCATACCACACCAGAGAACTATCATACTGTGCTCTTGTGACATTATGTTTTACGAGCACGGCTGCCATAACAGCCTGTTTGTAAGTTTCATCATTAGTAATAACCTTGTTGTCCTGTTGTAGTTCGAGAAGACCTTCTGAACGATGTACATCTGTCAGAAGACTCACCATTGCATCTTCGTCAAGTACATAGTCTGGACGTGAGATACACGATGTTATTAGCCACAGCGCAACAAGGAAATATGGAATAAGCTTCATTTTCAAGTTTTTCTCAATGTCTGTTTATCCTAATTATTTCTGCTGTTCTTCATTGTCGTTCAATAAAGACAAGAACGACTTGGGAAAACATACCAGCATCAAGAACACTCCGACCGAAATAGCCGCGTCTGCAAAGTTAAATACTGGGCTGAAGAAGACGAACTCTCTGTCACACGTCGGAGCCCACGATGGCCAAGTGAAACTTATCCAGCCCCAATCGATTATCTCACGAGTATGAGGAAACCAGTCAGGCCAGTTGAAATGAAACAGCGGGAAGTAGAACATATCGACCACTAAACCTCTGAACCATTCTCCATAACCCATAATTCCATTGGCAGGATCCGCCCATTGCGCAACCTGTCCATGACTGTCTGTGAATAGTTTCCCATAAAATACACAGTCAAAGATATTACCCATAGCTCCAGCTATTATCATCGACATGACAATCGTGAAGCCCATTGTGACTAAGTCCTTCCTTATGTATTTCACAAGGATGTACGTAAAGAAAGCCACTGCAATTATCCTAAATGACGTAAGCAGGAACTTGTCGAAAAGCTCTACACCAAAAGCCATTCCATTATTCTCTGTGAAAGCCAGGTAAAACCAGGAGGTCACTTCATAACTCTCATGGAGATAGAAATGGGTCTTGATGTAGATCTTTATGATCTGGTCAATGACCAGAATCGTCAGAATAATAGCAAGAGCAATGATGCCTTTTTTCTTCATTGATCAGCGACGCGTTGTTCTATTCTCTTTAGCCTCTATAGAAAGAGTAGCATGAGGAACCGCACGAAGACGCTCTTTAGGAATCAGTTTGCCTGTTGCGCGACAAATGCCATATGTCTTATTCTCGATACGCACCAGTGCTCCCTGAAGTCCCTTGATGAATTTCTCAAGTCTTGATGCTCTCAAACCGAGTTCTTCTCGATTCAAAGTATCTGCACCATCCTCCATGTTCTTAAACACAGGGGCAGTGTCGCGATCAGAGTTGTCTCCATTTCGGAGTTGTTTACGCAGATCCTGATATTCAGCATTTGCTACTTCAAGTTTCTCGAGGATCAAAGCTTTGAACTCCTCTAATTCTTCATCCGAGTATCTAAGTTTCTCTTCTACCATTTTTCTAAAGGTATTAGTAGTTAATATTATAAAGTTAATTATTATTCTTTATTATAAATGATTGCCAATCACCAATCAAAAATCAGTAATCAATAATCAGTAATCAGTAATCAGCAATCAATCTGCTTTCACTTGCTCAATGCAATGTTTGCCTTGAGCAAATAATTGTCCATATCAAGTTCTACACAATCACCGATACTTCCCACCTCGACGATATCAATCTGAGTGGCGAGCACCTGTGACTTGATGTAGTCACCAAATTCTGCCACTGCATCGTTGATCTCTGGATTAGACTCAATAGCGATAGTGATGCGGTCTGTAATCTCAAAGCCAGCTGTCTTGCGATAGTTCTGTATGCGCTTCACGAGCTCGCGTGCGTTACCCTCCTTCTTGAGTTCGTCGGTCACGGTGATATCCAGAGCCACTGTCACACGGCCTTCGCTTGCCACGTTCCAGCCTGGCATATCCTCGCTGATAATCTCGACGTCGGTAGTCATGATCTCGACAGCTGTACCTTCAAGGTCGAAGCCTATCTTGCCCGAAGTCTCAAGGTCAGCGATCTGCTCCTGCGACAATCCGTTGAGAGCAGCAGCAAGCGACTTCATGAGCTTGCCGTAGCGCTTGCCGAGTTCGCGGAAGTTTGGCTTCACACGCTTCACAAGCACATGGTCGTTCGAATCGGCAATCTTCAGTTCCTTCACGTTAACCTCGCTCAAGATCAGGTTCTTGACAGCAAGGATATCCTCTGCCTGTTCAGCATCGACTGCTGGGAAGAGAAGCGACTGGAGTGGCTGACGCACGATGATCTTCGAGTTCTTGCGGATTGAAAGCACGAGCGAAGTGACTGTCTGTGCGAGTGCCATCTTGCGTTCGAGCGATGCATCGGTCTCACCTGCCACAGGGAAGTCGGCAAGGTGAACGCTCACCTCATTGTGTCGGCCGCTCACCGCATTAAGGTCGGTATAGAGCTTGTCGGCATAGAATGGAGCGATTGGTGCCATCAGTCGAGCCACGGTCTCAAGACATGTATAGAGTGTCTGATATGCCGAGAGCTTGTCGGCAGTCATCTCTCCTCTCCAGAAACGCTGGCGGTTGAGGCGCACATACCAGTTCGAGAGATTGTCGCACACGAAGGTCTCGATCAGTCGTCCGGCTACTGTAGGCTCGTAGGTGTCGTAGTTCTTATCCACCTCGCTGATGAGTGTGTTGAGCGATGAGATGATCCACTTGTCGATGTCAGGACGTTCCGACATTGGCACCTCAGGTTCCGAACCTGTGAAGCCATCGACGTTGGCATAGAGCGCGAAGAGCTTATATGTATTGAACAATGTGCCAAAGAACTTACGGCTCACCTCTGCCACACCATCCTGGTCGAAGCGGAGGTTATCCCATGGCGATGAGTTGGTGATCATATACCAGCGCAATGGGTCAGAGCCATATTTCTCGATTGCGTTGAATGGATCGACAGCATTGCCCAGACGCTTCGACATCTTCTGTCCGTCCTTGGCAAGCACCAGTCCGTTCGACACTACTGCCTTATAAGCCACCGAGTCGAAGATCATCGTACCGAGGGCATGGAGAGTGAAGAACCATCCGCGAGTCTGATCGACACCTTCAGCGATGAAGTCGGCTGGATAACATGTACCATTGTCGAGAATCTCCTTGTTTTCAAATGGATAGTGGATCTGTGCGTAAGGCATCGCACCACTGTCAAACCACACGTCGATAAGGTCGGTCTCGCGCTTCATTGGCTTGCCCGATGGACTCACGAGCACGATGTCATCGACATAAGGACGATGCAGGTCGATCTTCTCATAGTTGTCCTTTGCCATCTTGCCTGGCTCAAAGCCCTTGTCCTTGTATGGGTTGCTCGTCATGAAACCAGCAGCAACGGCTTTCTCGATCTCGTTGTAGAGCTCCTCAACCGAACCGATGCAGATCTCCTCGCGTGTGTCGCGGTTGCGCCAGATTGGAAGCGGAGTACCCCAGTAGCGTGAACGTGAGAGGTTCCAGTCGTTGAGGTTCTCGAGCCACATTCCGAAACGTCCTGTACCTGTCGATTTTGGCTTCCAGTTGATGGTCTTGTTGAGTTCGATCATGCGCTCACGGCATGCAGTCGAACGGATGAACCAAGAGTCGAGCGGATAGTAGAGCACAGGCTTGTCGGTACGCCAGCAATGAGGGTAGTTGTGCACGTGCTTCTCGATCTTGAATGCCTGGCTTGCGCCCTTCATCTCTATGCAGATCACCACATTGAGGTCATCAGCCTTGGCAGCTGCCTCTGCGTCGTACTTGCCATCGACATTGAACTCAGGTGCGTAAGCATTCTTCACGAATGCGCCCTCATGCACCTTGTAAGCATCGGCATTGACACATGCCTTGACGAAAGCCTCATCGCACTCGTCCATCATGTAGTACTTACCAGTCATATCCACCATCGGACGAGTCTCGGCAAGCTTGTTAATCATGAAGAGCGAAGGCACCTCGGCAGCCTTTGCCACCTTGGCATCGTCGGCACCGAAGGTTGGCGCGATATGTACGATACCCGTACCGTCTTCTGTTGTCACATAGTCGCCAGGGATCACGCGGAATGCCTTCTCTTCGAGCTCCACGAACTTATCCTGTCCGCAGACGAACACCTTCTCTGGGTGCTCCTCAGCATATTTCTGAACGTATGGTGCAGCAAGGTCATCGACCTTCTCGCATGGCTTTACCCATGGCATCAGCTGCTGATACTTCATACCCACGAGGTCAGAGCCCTTGTATCGACCCACGATGCGGTATGGCAACTCCTTGCCGTTGATCTTCTCTACGTCGAGCGCCTCCATCTCTGCCAGAGTCTCATACTGCTGACCCTTGAGATATGCGCCCACACGAGCCTCTGCCATCACGATGGTGAGCTTCTCGCCATTATATGGATTGAAGGTCTGCACAGCCACATAGTCGATGTTCGGGCCTACGCAGAGAGCCGTATTCGATGGCAATGTCCAAGGTGTGGTTGTCCATGCGATGAATGCAGGCTTGCCCCACTCCATCATCTCAGGCTTTGCATCGATCATGCTGAAGATACCAGTCACCGTCGTATCCTTGACATCACGGTAGCAGCCCGGCTGGTTGAGCTCGTGGCTCGACAGACCTGTTCCCGCACCTGGCGAATATGGCTGGATGGTGTAGCCCTTGTAGAGCAAACCCTTGTTGTATAGCTGCTTGAGCATCCACCACAGAGTCTCGATGTAGCGGTTGTCGTAAGTGATATATGGATCATCAAGATCGACCCAGTAGCCCATCTTGTGGGTAAGGTCGGTCCATTCCTTGGTATATTTCATTACCTCCTTGCGGCAGGTAGCATTGTATTCATCGACCGAGATCTTCTTGCCGATATCCTCCTTGGTGATGCCAAGGCTCTTCTCGACACCGAGCTCGACAGGCAGACCGTGGGTATCCCAACCTGCCTTACGCTTCACCTGATAACCCTTCATCGTCTTGAAACGGCAGAAGATATCCTTGATCGAACGTGCCATCACGTGGTGGATACCTGGCATGCCATTGGCCGACGGAGGTCCCTCGTAGAAGACAAACGACGGATGACCCTCACGGGTAGTCATACTCTGTTCGAAGACATTGTTTTCGTCCCACTTTTTCAGCACCTCCTTGTTGATTTCCGAGAGGTTGAAACTGTTATATTCTGCAAATTTCATAGTCAATTATTAAAAATACGAGCGCAAAAATAAAAAATTGTGAGCACTTTTCCAAAAAAAAGTCGTATTTTTTCGCTTTTTTAATGGCTTGTCCATATCTCATAACTTGCAATGGCTTGTCCGACAAGCATTTCATAGCCGCATTTCACGCTCGCTCCCTTCGCCTGCGCCTTCTTCATGAACAAGGTCGTCTCTGGGTTATAGACCACGTCGAAGCACACGTGCTCGGCTGTCAGGCAGTCGTATGGGATATCGGGACACTGGTCGGTTTTGGGGTACATGCCGAGGGGCGAACAGTTGACGATGACCTTGTATTCGTCGATCAGTCCGGGAGTCAGTTCGCCGTAGGTGAGCCTTCCCTCCCCCTTCGTGCGCGACACGTATTTCGTCTCTATGCCCATGTTCTCGAGTGCCACCTTGATGGCCTTGCTTGCGCCTCCCGTCCCGAGGATGAGAGCCTTGCGGTGGGTCGGCCTGAGCATCGGACGTATGCTCTCGGTGAAGCCGATGATGTCGCTGTTATATCCTTTTAAATAAAGACCTTCTATCTTGGTCTTGCCCCACAGCGGACTGCTTTCGTCGATATGCCCTATCTTCACCACATTGACCGCACCTATCTTCTCTGCCACAGGATCCAGCTCATCGAGGAACCTCATCACATCCTGCTTGTAAGGTATAGTCACATTCAGACCCATGAGTTGCTTCTCTTCGCCAAGCACCTTCACAAGGTCGTTGACATCGGCAAGGTCATAGTTTTCATACACCGCATCGATGCCCAATGTCAGGAATCGCTCGTTGTGGAACTTTTTCGAGAATGAATGTCCCAAAGGGTGGCCTAATAGCCCGAACTTTGCTGTCATAACACTTATATTTCTTAAAATTGAATAAATCGGACGCAAAATTAACAAGTTTTTCGTCAAAAGAAAAATTTTTTTATTAAATTTGCGCCAGATAATAATAAATAATGAATAGGTTCATACAATATTTGTTCATTCTGGCAGCTTGCTTTGCTCTCTTTATGCCATTCGATGCGGCAGCTGCCGACCGAAGCCAATTCGTCGTCGTGCTCGATGCTGGTCACGGTGGCGGCGATACCGGTACGTCACACCGCAAACTGAAGAAAGACGAAAAGGTCATCGCGCTCGATGTCGTCAAGCGTGTGGGCAGACTCATCGAAAACAAGTATCCCGATGTCAAGGTCGTCTATACCCGCAAGAAGGACACCTACCCTTCGTTGCCCGAACGCACCAGGATTGCCAAGGAGGCACAGGGCGACCTCTTCGTGTCGATCCATGTCAACGCTGCTCCTACTTCTGCTGCACGCGGTGTCGAGACCTACATATTCGGCGTGACGGGTCTGAAGGGCAAGAGTGCAGATGAGCAGAAGCGCATCCGCGAACGCATGGAGAACGAAATAGAGAACCTCGATATCTCGGGACGGTATGTCGATTTCGACCGTGATATGGACCTGGAGACCAAGATCCTGTGTCAGGCACAGCGCGAGAAGAACAACATCCACAGCGAGGAGGTGGCGAAATATGTCCACAACTCCATCATCTCGGGACTGAAGAGGACTTCATACAAGAACAGCGTGATCGACCGCGGAGTCAAGGAGAAGAACATCTTCGTGCTTTGCTACTCCCCTATGCCTGCCATCCTTGTCGAACTGGGCTACATGAGCAATCCTGCCGAAGAGCGTTTCCTCAACACCGAGGAGGCCATGGTTGCCTACAGCAAGGCCATCTTCGCTGGCATCGAGAAGTACAAGGCAGCATGGGCAAAGCGCAAGCTTGGCGACAAAGCTCCTGCCGACGAGACCCCTGTGGCTGAAGAGAAACCTGTGGCTGAAGAGAAGCCTGAACGCCAAGAACCTGCAGACAAACCTGCAGCCAAGGCTTCCGACGTCTTCTACAGGATTCAGTTCCTGTCGAGCGACCGCCTGCTCAAGAAGGGTAACCGCGACCTCAAGGGTCTGTGGCCCGTGAGCCACTACCGCGACGGAAAGGTCTATCGCTACACCTACGGCGAGGCAAAGTCGAGCAGGGAACTAAACGCTGACCTCAAGCGAATAAAGAAACTGTTCTCTGATGCCTTCATCATCAAGACCGATGCTGATGGCAACAGAATAAGATAACAAAACGAAAAAAAATTGATTATGAAAATAAGCAACGAATTCAAAATCGGGTTCTGGACAATCATCGCCATACTCGTCCTCGTCTTCGGCATTCAGTACCTCAAGGGCATCAACTCTCTCCGCCGCGGACAGTTCTATTATGTTGTGAGCAATAACGTCGAAGGCTTGGCCAATTCAGGACCTGTCAAGGTAAATGGCTTCCAGGTGGGTCTGGTTCGTTCGATGACCTACGACAAGGCTACTGGCAATATCGTGGTTGAAGTCAATCTCGAAGAGTCTTCGCTCAAGATTCCTTCTGATTCTCACGCCAGTATCCAGACCGATCTCCTCGGCACGAGTTATGTGGTCATTTCCCTCGGTCAGTCCGATACCTATCTGCAGTCACGCGACACCATTGCAGGAGGCGAAAAGGCTGTTGGCTTGCTCGATGGGGCTGCTCCTATCATTGCTTCGGTCAACGAGATCATGCCAAAGCTCGACACCCTCATCTGCGGCATCAACACCCTCGTCAACGAGTCGAAGATGCAGGAGAGCCTCATCGAGATCAACGCGCTCACACAGCAGCTCAACACCACCGTGGCTTTGCTCAACAAGTATCTCAAGGGCGATGTACCAGAGATACTCGACAATGTCAACAGCCTCACAGCCAATATCGACACCCTCACCTCGGAGGTCAAGGATGCCGATGTCAGTGCACTAATCGCCAAGGCCAACTCTACACTCGAGACTACCAACAAGCTCCTGACAGCTCTCATGAGCAACGACGGTTCTGTGGGCAAGGCCATCAATACTACCGAGCTGCACGACCAGCTGACAGCTACCATTGCGAGTGTCGATTCGCTCATCACCGACATCAAGGAGCATCCTAAGCGCTATATCAACATCAAACTTTTCGGGAAGTAATATGCTCAACTGGATCTGGTTTGCATTCTTTGCAATAGCATTCATCATGGCGGTGTGCAAGAGCACATTCGGCGGTGATGTCGAGATATGGAGCCGCTTGATGAACACCACTTTCGAGTCGAGCAAGACGGCGTTCGAGATCTGTCTCGGTCTCACTGGCGTGCTCAGCTTCTGGCTCGGACTGATGAAGGTGGGCGAAAAAGGTGGTGTCATCGCACAGTTCTCCCGTCTCATCAATCCTCTCTTCTCACGCATCTTCCCTGGCATTCCTTCGGGTCATCCTGCCCAGGGCAGTATTCTCATGAATGTGTCGGCAAATATCCTCGGTCTCGACAATGCTGCCACTCCTCTTGGCTTGAAGGCAATGAAGGAGCTGCAGGAACTCAACACGAAAAAAGACACAGCGAGTGATGCGATGATTATGTTCTTAGTGCTCAACACGTCAGGACTCACCATCATCCCTATCAGCATCATGATGTACCGTGCCCAGTTTGGTGCTGCCAATCCAAGCGACATCTTCATGCCCATCCTTCTTGCCACGGCTTGTTCTACTTTCGGCGGACTCCTCCTTTGCTGCCTCAAGCAGAAGATCAAGCTATGGGACAAGGTCATCCTTGGCACCTTCCTCGGAGCCATTGCCTTCATCGTTGGCATCGCCTATTTCTTCTCACAGCTCGACCAGGAGCACCTCAAGCTCTATAGCTCGGTGTTCAGCAACGTGCTTCTCTTCAGCACCATCCTCCTCTTCCTCATCGCAGGCATTCGCAAGAGCGTGCCTCTATTCAGCACCTTCGTCGATGGCGCAAAAGAGGGTTTCCAGACTGTTGTCACCATCATCCCCTATCAGATAGCGATGTTCGTGGGCATCAGTGTCTTCCGCGAATGTGGAGCATTGGGCTATATCACCGAAGGTTTCGGCTGGCTCTTCAACACCATCGGCATTAACACCGACTTTGTCGCTGCCCTACCTACTGCCATGCTCAAGCCACTCAATGG
>JAEDEY010000197.1 GCA_016293065.1 Bacteroidales bacterium | reverse complement strand
TTTTTTTCTACCTATTCTGTTTGAATTTCCTAGTTGCAATAATTTGTCAAAGTTGTCAAACTCATTTTCTATTTCCAAAAACAGTGTTCTGACTGGGATTTTTACCTTAAAAATGACAACTATGGTCGCTACTTTACGCGCGTATGTAATTTTTTTTCGTTTATATTAGGTTTTTTACAATAAAACTTGCAAAAGTATGTTAAAATAATTAACTTTGCTAAAAAGTTGAGAATACATAGGCACGCAATAGTAATATCATAAAGGCTGAATGCAGGTTTTGAGACATCTGAACATACTCATTATTATCACCGTACTACTGGCACTCATAGCCAGTGGCTGTTCGTCGTGTGGCGATAAGAAGACCCATGTGATGGCGATGTGGAGTACAGATGAGACTGATTTGGCATACCAACGTTGGACAAAGCTGTTGGAGGAGGAATTTGCTCGTCAAGGCATAGATGCCGAGATACACGACTATTATGGACATATTGGCCTGACATATGAAGGCATGGAGCGGTGGAGGATAGCAGAGTTCGTACACGGACTCGACTCTGCTGGCAAGTGTCCCGACCTGATCGTAGGCTGTGGCGACTTCGTGCGCTGGCAGCTTCAGCGTAACCTCGACTCGCTTGTCAACTCCATCCCTGCAGTATGCTTTGCCCAGAAGAACCATAGACTGCTCGGACTGCAGATCGACGACCTGAAGGAAGTGGAAGGAAAGACGCGCGAGCACTTGGTGCAGATTCATGATACACTCGAGCTCAAAAACTCGCTCGACTTCGTAGATTTCCTCGAAGAGTACCGTCCGCTCCAGACCAAACGTTCGGCGAGTGGCAGGTCACATCGCTATGTGGGGCTCCTTGACAAGCACCCTTTGTGGATCGACTCTCTTATCTGGCTCGACTTGCGCGACCAGATCAACAAGCTCGACCGCGACCAATACATTAGCCTTATGGACAGTGCGCTTGCTGATAACTACCTTATCAAGAAGAATGATGAAGGCGTGATTCAGTTCGCTACCACATCGTATAAGACCCCAGGCTCCAACGTCGAAATCAGCTATCAACCTCTCATGTGGCAATACTATCGTTCGATGTCGAAACTGCGCTTCATCCAGATCAAGCACGATGAGGTTTCGCGCTCGGTTTCAGAAGGTCCTCCTATCGACCCATATTACACAATGACAGGAGAAGACTTCTTAGTCAATGACAGTTGTGTTGGAGGCCATTTTGCATCGGCAGAAGCGATGATAGCTGATGCCGTGTCGGCAGGCAAGCGACTCCTGCAGGGCGAGAGTGCCGAGAGCATAGGTCGCCTGCTCCATACTCCAGGCTATCATGTCAACTGGAATCTGATGCGTTCGACGGGAGCCAAAATCTCTGATATGCCTGACTTTGTGCAGATATACAATTCTACCCTCTATGATCGTGACCCTCATAAAGCCACTGTCATCTATTCGGTAATAGGCCTTATCGTGGCAGTGTTCCTGATCATATCATTTGTCTATTCTGTGCGTGGATTCATCCAGCAACGACGAAGCCGCATGCTGATGCACGAGCAATTGAAACAGCAAATATTCAACGAGCAATTGCTCGAACTTGCCATCACTGCTTCCGGCTCGAAGATGTGGGATGACAGGCGAGGCAATAGTATCACGGACAGGATAAAAGCCAGTGAAGAGTGGGTGAAAGTGCTCGAGGCTTTTTATGCCAACAATGAGGAAGGCTTGTACAGAACACAGTTCTACGGTCGTATTGACGACGATAGTCAAGACCACTGGTACAATGTCCGTATGGATGTGCGCATCGACAACGGAAAGGTCCGTCGCAGTGGATATGTCATCAACATCGATCACGCCAAGGAGATGGAAGAGAAGACTCGTGAAGCTCACGAGGTGCTGGTTGAGGCTCGCGCTCGAGAAGGCTTCATCTCGGCCATGAACCATGAGATCCGCACTCCGCTTCATGCCATCGTGGGCTTCTCAATGGAGTTGGCGCGTCCAGAAGTGAAGTTCACGAAAGAAGAGATTGACATGTTTGCCGACATCATTGACAGCAATGCAGCATCGCTAAAGAAGATCATCAATGACATTTTGCTCGTGACCCTTATGAAGAATACCAACGTGGCGGCACATTGCACCGAATGCAGCATTAAGAGCCTGCTCGACAGCAGGATGTGGCATGAGGCAATGTCGCTCACTCTGCGTCGCCACAACACGGTGACTATAGCTGAGGGAGGAGAGGACGTGAAGGTCAATGCCGACCCTCAGATGGTGGCAATGGTAATGGAGAATCTTATCATCAATGCGTCGATGTTCTCCGACGAGGGCAGCATCATCAGCATCGGATGGAACACCACACCAGAAGGTCCTGAGATATGGGTGCAAGACCAAGGCATAGGCATCGATCCTCGTCACCATGACATGATATTCGAGCGATTCTCCAAGATTAACAGCTTCAGTCCTGGTTGTGGTCTTGGTCTGTTTATCTGCAAGGTTTACATGAAGAAGATGAATGGCGAAATCGCAGTGGAAAGCAACCTCGGTGAAGG
>JAEDEY010000196.1 GCA_016293065.1 Bacteroidales bacterium | reverse complement strand
GCAAAATTTATCCTGAAATTTTACCCCCCCCACTTGATCAGTCCTTCAACATATGGAGGTAAGCATAGATAAACCTCCAAGAGACCCGATACTATTACATTTTTCATTCTTAATAGTCTGAAGTGAAGATAAAGAAACTGACATATTTGACCCTGATGCTTCTGACAGCCGTTGTTCTCAACGCCTGCCAGCATACAGGTGATGTGACATTTCCGCGCCGAATGAACATTCTTGTGGTGCACGAGATGCCAACAGTCGAGCAGGCGGGTGAGGCTGTGGCAAAAGCATTCAATGAAGAGTTTGCTGACACTACGCGCTACAGGCTGAGATATTTATTTGGCAGTTACGCTTCCTACATACGAGTGAACCAGCATTCCTATTATTCATCTCAAGCATCGAGACTCAATTCCCGATTTAATGCAGAACAGCAACAGGGATTCATCCCTGATGTTGTGGTTTTGCTTGATGACCTGATAGCACAGGCAGGTGCCGATAGCGATCACCCGTGGATGAAGCAGAAGCCTGTGGTATGCCTCAATGTTATGTATCCTGAGTGGGAGGGACGACTGGCTCAACACAAGAACTTTGTGGTCATGGAGTCGAAAGCAGAACCGAAGAAGAATATCGACTTTATCAGAGCTCTGGGTCGTCCATCATGGATCTTCACCGTCATAGACAGCACATGGCTCGACGACAAGGTGCGCTCAAGCATCATAGAGCAGATTGGCAACGACGATAACTACATCCCTGACCTCAATCACGAGACTTATCCTCGTCTGCAAGGCTACACCCACCGCGATAGCCGAAGTACTCTGATTCCGCTTAACCTTGAACATGCAGTATTCGGAAAGCGTGATTCTACCATCAATGCCGATTTCGAGGTTACAGGTGCCTTGCGTATCGTCAACAACCATGCGACTTTCCTCCGACTGAAGGACGATTGCTATATTGACCGTTCGCTCAATCTGAACATCGACCTCTATTTCTCACAAACGCCACGTTACTTTGATCTCAAACGAATGAGTGCTCTCCAAACCAATGTGGGTGGATATTTTGCATCCAACGCGCAGTTGGCACAGCAGGCTCACACTGTGATTGACCAACTGCTATCAGGTGCCGATCCTTCATCCTTCCCGGTGATAGAACTTCAGAAAGACTATTGGCTCGACTGGCGTGTGGCTAAGCGTATCTATCCTTATGCCGAAGACTTTCCCAAGTACGTGCGTTTCGTGAACCTCCCGTGGGAGAAGAAGTCAAGGTTCAACGAGTTCGTCTTTGACCATTGGCGCAAAGTTCTTATCGCCATCATAGTTATTGTCGCCATTGTCGTGCCGTTGGTTATGACAATGCGAGGCAGAAAGCAGTATCGTCAGCTCCTGCATCAGGGAAATAAAGCACAGCGCGACAAGAAGAAGATTGAGGATATCCTCTCGGCAACTCGTTCCTATAACTGGGACTACCATCCCGACGGAACCATACACATAAGTGCAGCATTCTCAAAGGCTATAGGAGCAACGAGAACCGTCATTCCTCTCGAAGACCTCCTCGGTTTCATTGACAAGGGCAGAGACCAGCTGCGTGAAGCCATTCACGATGAGAATGTCGAGCATTGCATGATAACAGTCATAGCCAATCTTCCCCCAAAGGGCGAGCGTCATGCTTTCATTGTCCATGTCAACCACATAAGCGACGAGGAGGGAGCAATACGTTGCATGGGATTCTCCATCTTCAACGACGAGGAATATGAAACTGAGAGGATACGCAAGCAGGCTTACCAGCTTTCTGAAGAGATCAATGTCAAGGAAAGCTTCCTCGCAGCTATGAGCCACGAGATACGAACTCCGCTCAATGCCATAGTTGGTTTTGCCGATCTGCTCGTCAAGCAATACGACATGCTCACCGACAAGGAACGAGCCGTATATGCGCAATATATTAATGACAGTAAAGACCAATTGCTCAACCTGCTCGACGACGTGATGAACTATTCAGAGCGAAAAGGCGAGAAGCTCTCCCTAGAGCTGTCGCGCAAGTCGGTGCTGCGACTCATGAACGAGGTCTATTACGCTCATACAGTCATTGTGCCGAAGCAGATTGAACTGAAGTGGGCTCCAGGCAAGGATGTCAACGTCAAGGCCAACCGCTCGGCTGTGCTTCAAATCATGAGCAACTTCATGAACAATGCCATCAAGTTCACAGAGCAGGGCAGTATCACACTCGGCTGGGATATAGTGACCGATGACCAAGGAGAGAGTGTGGAGATGTATGTAAGAGACACAGGCATTGGCATAGCTGAAGAGAACCAGCAGCGTATCTTCGAGCAGTTCTACAAGACCAACAGCCACAGTGTAGGAGCAGGCATTGGTCTGGCATTGTGCAACCAGCTTGCCGAGAGCATGAACGGCAAGATAGTGTTGAAAAGCAAATTGGGCGAGGGATCAAGGTTCAGTTTAAAGCTACACATTGAATAATAATAACCGACACGTTATAGTATTTCACAGATACATTAATTATTTATATTTTATCATTACATTACACTATTTATATTTTATCATTACATTTAACTATTTAT
>JAEDEY010000061.1 GCA_016293065.1 Bacteroidales bacterium | reverse complement strand
ATCTTTAGTATAGGAACATGCCGTAATAGTCATCGATAGGAGAAAAACAACTACAATAGATAAACGTCTCATAACAATCAGAAATTTGATAAATGACATGTGCAAAATTAGTATATTTGTATTGAATCACCAAAAACAGACAGAGAAAATTGTTTATTTCATACAAAACTCATATATTTGCAAATCTAATTAACTATATCAAGAAAGCAAACAACTATGGATTATAAAGAAATTCCCGTTCTTCTGCTCACGGGTTATCTTGGAAGCGGCAAGACAACGCTTCTGAACAGAATATTGAACAACAACCGTGGCATTAAGTTTGCCGTGATTGTAAACGACATAGGCGAAGTGAATATCGATGCCGACCTGATTGAGAAAGGTGGTGTCGTTGGACAGAAAGACGACAATCTGGTGGCTTTGCAAAATGGCTGTATATGCTGCACCCTGAAGATGGATCTCGTTGAGCAACTTGCCGATATCACTAAGCAACACAAATTCGACTACATCGTTATCGAAGCCAGCGGCATCTGCGAACCAGGTCCTATTGCCCAGACCATCTGCAACATACCAAACTTAGTGACTCCAGAAGTGATTGGTGATACTGTCCCTGCCATCGACAGCATTATTACTGTGGTCGATGCCTTGCGCATGAAGGATGAGTTCCAGTGCGGCCATAACCTTGTGGACAAAAAGCTTGACGAAGACGACATCGAGAACCTTGTCATACAGCAGATAGAGTTCTGCAACCGCATACTGCTCAACAAGGCTTCAGAGGTCAGCAAGGAGGAATTGGGCAGAATCCGTGAGATTATCAAGGCTATTCAGCCAAAGGCAGAAATCATCGAATGTGACTTCTGTGACGTAGATTTCGACAAGATACTCCACACATGCGACTTCGATTTCGACTCTGTGGCACTTTCTGCAAAGTGGATTCAGGAGATAGAAGGAGACTCACATCACGATGACGAAGAGGAGGAGGAACACGAACACCATCATCATCACCACCATCATCACGACGACGATGACGATGAAGAGGAATGTCCTCATTGCCATGAACATCATCACCATGACGAAGAATGTCATTGCGGATGCCACCACCATCATCATCACCACGATGGTGAAGGCGAGGCTGAGGAATATGGTATAGGCACTTACGTCTATTATGCGCGCAAGCCTCTGAAAATAGGTATGTTCGACGATTTTGTGGCTCGTAAATGGCCAAAAAATATCATCCGTGCAAAGGGTATTTGCTACTTCGACGACGAACGCGACATCTGCTATGTATTCGAACAGGCAGGACGTCAGGTGAACCTGCGTAATGCCGGTCAGTGGTATGCCACAATGCCTGAGTGGGAACTATCTCAGATGCTTGCCAACGACGAGAAACTACAGCGAGACTGGGATGACGTCTATGGCGACCGTATGCAGAAGCTTGTCTTCATTGGCCAGAAACTCGACAAGAAGGCAATCAAAGAGGCTCTGGATGCCTGCCTTGCTGAATAATCATGTCGGGCATTTACATACATATCCCGTTCTGTGCAAGTCGTTGTATCTACTGCGACTTCTACTCAACTACCTTGAGAGGAAAAGGACACGAATATGTTGATGCCATACTGAACGAATACAATCAGCGAAGTGACTTCCTGCCACAAGGGGAGCCACTTCGCACTATTTATATTGGCGGAGGAACACCGAGCCAACTGCCAGCAAAAGAACTGGCAAGACTGATTGATGGTATAATAAACGACGCGACCGGCAGCCAATCAATCGGTAGCATCGAAGAACTAACTATCGAAGCAAATCCAGAGGACATCACTGAGGAATGGGCTGAAACAATAGTGACCGGAATCCCCCACATCATGACATCTTCACGCCCTCACAAAAAGACACCACTTCGCATCTCAATGGGCGTACAAAGTCTGATTGATAGCGAATTGAAGACCATCAATCGCCGACACGACAGTCGTAAGCCTGCCGAGGCGGTGAAGATACTACGTCATTATGGAATCAGCAACATCAGTCTCGACTTGATGTACGGTCTGCCCAACCAGACGATTCAAACCTGGGAGAAAAGCATCGATGGCATCATAGCTCTTGCGCCGGAACACATCTCTGCCTATTGCCTCAGTATTGAGCAAGGCACGCCGCTGGAACGCATGATAGAAAAAGGACATCTGAAGCCATGCGACGATGAGATTTGTCTGGCAATGGCAACCCTGCTGCGCGACCGACTTAGAGAAGCTGGATACAAGCAATACGAAATATCGAACTATGCAAAACCAGGTTTCTGTTCAATACACAATAGCAGTTATTGGGATGGCACGCCATATCTTGGATTAGGACCAGGGGCTCATTCATATAACGGGAAAAGGCTGCGTTGCTGGAACGAACACGATATCACCTCATACCTTATGGGCAACCGAAAGGAAAGCCATGAAGAACTGAACGACAATGACTTGTACAACGAGAAGATCATGCTCGGACTTCGTACCGCCAAAGGCATAGAGTGTGGTCTATTCTCTGATGCGAAAGCCATACAGACCATCGACAATCTCTGCAGACGAGATCTTGTCGCAATAAAAAATAATCACCTCGTTCTGACAGAAGCGGGATTGGCGCTTGCCGACGAGGTGATAAGAGAATTGATGACATGAAGCGTGACACTATCGGCGTCCGCTCTTTGACTTATTGTTGTTCTTTGCCTTCTTTGCGCGTTCTTTCGCGTAAGTCTTTTTATTGAGCATGTGATTGATAGTCTCGGCTGTCGGTCGGTCAATAGGGATATTGATCTTGACATTGGCATTGCGGCTTTGATCGACAATCTGAATCAACACCAGATTATGCTTCGACAATGCCTTGAGCACATAATCATAGCGTGAAGAGATTCTGCCCGAAAGATCCTTTACATTCGACTTCAGGTATTCCAAAGGGAACATGATATACGAGGTGTATTCTTCAGATTCCTCATTGTAGGTCACATGCAAGATATCGTTCCACTCCTCTTTCTTCCAATCCTTGAAGTAAGAACCGTCGAAAGTGAATTGCTCGCCCGAAGCAAGCGTAAACGAAATAGAAACATCGGGATTCTCAGTTTCACGCAAATCCTTGGCAATACGGAGGATTGCATTGCGCAATTCAAGCGAGAATTTATTAGATGTTTGCTTGAAATCGAAGCTTAGCGAACCACGGTTCTTGCCTCCTATATTTGTAGCAAGAGTATAAGATCCCTCAAGGTTGGTGCGGTCGGCTGCATAATGCAGTGGCAGCACATACGTGATGTGATTGACTGTCTTATCGGCTCCGACATCAGTCTTATAACGGTCAACTAAGGCAAACAAATTGCCTGTCATCAGGCACAGCGCGAATACAGTCAAAAGCAGTCTTTTCATATATAACCAAAATATTATTACTCGTGCAAAGTTATTAAAAAAACATCAATCACCAAAAAAGAAACACAATAATTATCAAAAAAGTGCGTTTGTCTATATATATTTATATAGAAGTAATCGCAAATTATCAAAAAATAAAGGCTATTTGCTCAATTTGCACATGCCTCAAAACTGAAATAATGCAAACAACGATATTCGGCATATTGAAACGGATAATGCTCGTCACGATGATGAGCATATGTATGTTGTCGAATATCCAGACAGCTAAAGCCCAGAAACACCCCATTGACCTCAGGACTCCAAACAACATCAAGACCGTCGTCGAGTTCGACTGGCGCAATAACCGCTATCTTGTAAAAACGATGGTGGGCGACATGCAGATTGGATACACCATTGCCATGACTCGCGAGGAATACATGAGCTATACCGAGCGAACCGTGCGCAATGCCTATTACCGCAATCAGAACCGCAAGGCTTACGAAGAGTGGGCTGGAGAAGACAAAGGACTCGACCTGCTCGACATGAAATTCAGCCTTGGACCGCTTGAAAAACTCTTCGGCAAGGGTGGCATACGAGTGCGCACCCAAGGTTCTGCATCACTTTCTATGGGCGTGAAATCGACAAAGGTCGATAACCCTACCCTCTCGCAGAAAGCACGCAAGCAGACAACCTTCGACCTTGAGGAAGACATTCGCCTGAACATGCAGGCTTCGATAGGCGAGAAAATGAACTTCAACCTCAACTACAACACCGAATCGACATTCAGCTTCGATGCCAATCAGTTCAAACTCGCTTATCAGGGCGACGAAGACGAGATCATCAAGCATATCGAAGCTGGCAATGTGTCGATGACTACAGGGTCGTCGCTCATTAAAGGAGGTTCTGCTCTGTTCGGCATCAAAACCAAACTGCAGTTTGGCAAACTAAACGTCACAGCCCTGCTTGCCAAACAGGAATCGTCATCTAAGACCGTCAGCTCAAAAGGTGGCGTTACAAAGAGGCAGTTTGAGATCATGGCCGACCAGTATGACGAAAACCGCCATTTCTTCCTCGCCCAGTATTTCCGCGACACCTACGACCAGAACATGTCGAAACTGCCGCTTATTGCCTCAGGTATCGAGATCACAAAGATTGAAGTGTGGGTGACCAACAAGCGTTCGGCCTACGACAATGCCCGCAACATTCTCGCCTTCGAAGACCTCGGAGAGGCAGAGAAGAAAGGCAACAGCCACTGGGTCAGCTCTTCAAGTACAGGTCTGCCTGAGAATGATGCCAATAGCCTATACGATGAAATAACGACACAATACAGTTCTATCCGCAACATCGCAAATGTCACTACCACAATGACGGCTCTCGACGGATTTGGCATATCGGGCGGCAAGGACTATGAGAAGATTGAGAGTGCTCGCATGCTCAATGCTTCGGAATACACGCTCAACTCGAAGCTCGGATATCTTTCGCTCAAAAGCCGTTTGGACGACGACATGGTGCTCGCTGTGGCTTTCCAATATACCAAAGGTGGACGAACTTATCAGGTAGGTGAGTTCAGTACCGACGATGCGGGCAATCCCGACCAGACTCTCGTGGTGAAGCTTCTCAAAGCCACCTCGGGCGACCCGTCGATCCCTCTGTGGGACCTCATGATGAAGAATGTCTATGCTATAGGAGCGAACTCTCTGCAACAGACAAGCTTCAACCTCCAGATACAGTACATGAGCGACACTGTGGGTGTCTTTACCAATTACATCAAAGAAGGGCCGATAGCCGACCAGCTTCTCTTAAGGGTCATGAACCTCGACCGTCTGAATGCCAACAACGAGAGTTATGCCGATGGCCGATTCGACTTTGTCGAAGATTATACCGTCTATGCTTCGTCGGGCAGAATCATCTTCCCTGTGGTCGAGCCGTTCGGCAGTCACCTTGCCTCAAAGCTTGGCAACAAGGCACTTGCCGACCGATACTGCTATCAGGAACTGTATGACTACACGCTAACCCAGGCTCAGCAGGTAGCAGAGAAGAACAAGTTCCGTCTGAAGGGAGAATATACGGCATCGAGCGGAGCCGAAATCAATCTCGGTGCGATGAATGTGGCACGAGGCTCGGTACACGTGACTGCTGGCGGAACGACTCTTGTCGAAAACTCCGACTATACCGTCGATTACACCATGGGCGTGGTGACCATACTCAACGAGAGCATCATAGAAAGCGGCACCAACGTAAGCGTCAGCCTCGAAGACCAGTCGGACTACAGCCTGCAGCGCAAGACGATGATGGGTCTCGATGCGCAATACGACTATTCGAAGGATCTGACCTTCGGTGCGACAATCATCAACCTGCACGAGAAGCCTCTGACCAAGAAGGTTTCGTCAGGTGACATCCCGATCAACAATACCATCTATGGCTTCAACCTGAAATGGAACAAGGACTTCATGTGGCTGACCAATGCCATAGGCAACATCCCGTGGATCAATGCCACTGCCCCATCGAATTTCAGCATCACAGCTGAATATGCACAGCTCATTGCCGGTCACAGCGACCAGATTGGTAATGCTGGAAATGTCTATCTCGATGATTTCGAGTCGAGCGAGACACCATCCGACATCAGCAATCCGAGCGTTTGGCAGATCGCTTCGACTCCTTTCGACGACTCGGGTACGGCTCTCTTCCCCGAGGCTGCATTGAGCAACAATACCGACTATGGAAAGAACCGCGCGCTCTTCTCTTGGTACTCGATCGACAGGATGTTCACGTCACAGTCGAGCAACCTGACGCCAAGCCACATCAAGAACGATCTCAAACAGCTGTCTGACCATCGCGTACGTCAGGTCAACTACGACGAGATATATCCAAACAAGGAGCTGGCATACGGAGAGACTGGTGTGCTTAATGTGCTCAACCTCGCGTTCTATCCCCAGGAACGAGGTCCGTACAATGTGGATAGCGAAGGAATGGGCAGCGACGGACGATTGCTCAACCCTGAGAAACGATGGGGAGGCATGATGCGTTCGATGGATGTGACCAATTTTGAGAATGCCAACTACGAATACATCGAGTTCTGGCTCATGGATCCTGCCATCACCAGCCAATGGGCCGACGACCACAGCATAGCATACGAGGGAGGCGACCTCTACTTCAACCTCGGAGAAATCTCGGAAGACATACTGAAAGACGGTCTGAAATCGTTCGAGAACGGACTGGATGTCAACGAGGACACGACCTACACTGCCACAACAGTATGGGGTCGTGTGGCTCAGCGCACCAGCACAGTCTATGCCTTCGACAACACTTCTCCAAGCCACAAGACTCAGGACGTGGGTCTCGACGGACTGAAAGACGACGACGAACGAAACTTCGGCACATACAGCAATTATGTCGAGTTGGTCAAAGAGAAGGTTGATCCAGCCGTGGTGAGCCAATGGATGAGCGACCCCTTCTCGCCTGTCAACGATCCTGCTGGCGACAATTACCACTATTACCGAGGTTCTGACTGGGACGAGCAGAACAAGTCGATACTCGAACGATACAAGCACTATACAGGCTCCGACGGCAACTCGCCTTCTACTGCCGATTCGCCCGAGAAATACTCGACCGCTGCCAAATCGACTCCTGATGTGGAAGACATCAATGGCGACAACACGCTCAACGAGTATGAGCGATATTTCCAATATAAGGTCTCGCTGCGACCAGAGGATCTGCAAGTGGGACGCAACTACATTGCCAGCGTAAGCGAGACTGTGGTGCCGCTGCGCAACGGTGAAAAGGAGACGGTGAAGTGGTATCAGTTCAAGATCCCGCTCAGGGAATACCAGAAGAAGGTGGGTTCGATACAGAACTTCAAGTCTATACGTTTCATGCGAGTGTTCATGACAGGCTGGAAACGCGAGCAGATACTGCGATTGGCAACACTCGAACTCGTGCGCAGCGACTGGCGCACCTATACTGCCAGCTCGCTCGCCGACCGTGGTGAAGCCGTTGCAGGTACGGGCAAGTTAGCGACTTCGACCGTCAATATCGAGGAGAATGCGGGTTCGGGACCTGTCAATTATGTCTTGCCTCCTGGCGTGGATCGTGTGGTTGACCCAGGACAGAGCACCAGCACTCTGCTCAACGAACAGGCTATGGCGATGAGCGTGACCGATCTCGAACCCCACGATGCCGTGGCTGTATATAAGAATTCGGGCATCGACATCCGTCGCTACAAGAATCTCCAGCTCTTTGTTCACGGCGAGGCTCTGATGGGTAATGCCACTCAGCTTGCGTCGGGCGACTTAAGCGTATTCATCCGATTAGGAGCCGACTATAAAGACAACTATTATGAATACGAGGTGCCATTGACCATCACACCTCCTGGCACATACAACAACAACTCTCCTGCCGACCGCCTGAAAGTGTGGCCTCGGGAGAGCATGATCGATTGTGACCTGAGCAAGCTGACTACACTCAAGAAACATCGCAACACAGAAAAACAAAAGCCACATTCAGGCATATCCTACACGACACTCTACACCGAGAGTGACGAAGACAATCCTGCCAACAGCATGACGGTGGTGGGCAATCCGTCGTTGTCGGAGGTAACTGTGGTGATGATAGGTGTGCGCAACAAGAGTAACGACGTGAAGAGCGGCAAGGTGTGGGTCAACGAACTGCGCATGAACGGTATAGAAGAGGAAGGCGGATGGGCAGCCAAAGGAAATGCCACACTGCGCATCTCCGATCTCGCCACTATTGCTGCTTCGGGCAGCTATACGAGCGCAGGATTCGGCAGTATCGAACAGTCGTCGGCCGAACGACAGCTCAACAACGACTGGGAATATACGGTGTCGGGACAGACCGACATCGGCAAATGGTTGCCTGAACAGCTCAAGATTACTGCTCCTTTCTACTACAGCAGAGCAAAAGCCGTGAGCACTCCGAAATACGACCCTTACAACGAGGACATGGAGCTCGAAGAGACTCTCGAATCTTATAGCACAAAGACTCAGCGCGACTCGATACGCGACATGGTACAGACCATCGACAAGATGCGCTCAATGTCGCTCAGTGGCGTGCGCTTCAACATCAAGAGCCATCACCCGATGCCATGGGATCCTGCCAACTTCACGATGAGCTATTCGCAGAATCTCAAGCAGTCGCAAGACCCAACGACACAGTATGAACGTGACAATGTGTATAAGGCAAGCTTCAACTACAACTGGAATCCATATTTCAAGCCTATCAAGCTGGTAGGCAAGGGAAGCAAGACCAAGTCGAAACTTCTGCGCGACTTCCAGCTGAACTGGCTGCCTAACAGCATTTCGATGTCGAGCAACTGGAACCGAAGCTACTACGAACAGCAGCTGCGCAATGTCGATACCTATGAGTCGGACTACGAGATACCCGTGACCTACAGCAAGAAATTCACTTGGCTCAGGCAGACCAGCATCAGCTGGGATATCACCAAGCAGCTGAAGACCAACTTCTCGTCGGCTACCAACTCGCGAATCAACGAACCCGATGCGCCTGTCAACAAGCAGCTCTATCCCGATGAATATGAGGCATGGAAAGATACTGTGACAATGCAGCTATGGAAACTCGGCACGCCAGTCGATTACAACCAGACTTTCGACATGACTTGGAACATTCCATTGAACAAAGTCAAGGCAACCGACTGGATCACGGCTTCGGTCAAGTACAGAAGCACCTACCAGTGGAACCGTGGAACCATGATCGACGAAGAGAACGAGACTGGCAATACATTGCAGAACAGCGCTCAGTGGCAATTCGACGGACGACTCAACCTGGAGAATCTTTATAATAAGAATAAGTACCTCAAGAAGGTTAACGACAAGTTCAGGGCACGAAAGTCTGTCGCATCACTCAATGCTGCCGCATCTCGTGTTTCAGCAAATAAACTGCGCGAAGAGCCTGCAAATGCCAAGAAGAGCGACAGCAAGAAAGAGATCAAGAAAGACAATACCTTCTTGATGTATGTGGCTCGTGTGCTGATGATGACCCGCAGCATACAGGTCAACTACAAGACCACTGACGACACCTATCTGCCATCGTTCCGTCCGAACTCGGGCGACTTCTTCGGACAAGGCAACAGCGAAGCAAACGGACTGACGCCTGGCTTAGGCTTTGCCTTCGGCTTCGAGGGCGGAATGGATTTTACCGAAAAAGCCATCGCCAACAACTGGCTCATCGTCAACGATTCGCTCACTACCCCGGCTGTATATAACCGCACTACCGACTTCTCGTATCAGGCAGTGCTGGAACCATTGCCAGGACTGAAGATCAACCTCACAGGTACACGTCGCCACAACGAACGGCAGAGCCATCAGTTCATGTTTGCCGACCTCAACATCACACGTGGAGGCTCATTCCAGCAGACCACCATGACTCTTGGCAAGTCTATCCGTGAGATACTGCTTGAGAGAGTCGATGGCAATCCATTCCCTGGCATCGGCCAGACCCTCCCCAACTGGAATATGCGCTACGATGGCTTGCTCCAGATATTCCCTAAGCTGGGCGATTGGTTCAAGACCTTGACTCTGAGCCATGCCTACAACAGCACTTACAACGTGGGTAGCTATCAGAGCTTCCCCGACGACACGCGCATCGAGATTACATCAGCAAGCATCACCCAGAACTTCGCTCCGCTCATCGGAGTGAATGCCACCATGCACAGCAACATCACGGCAAAGGTCGAATACAAGAAGAGCCTTGCCGAGACTTACAACACCTCGACATCGACTATCTCGCAGAATACATCCAACGACCTCACGATAGGAATGGGTTATAAGATCGTCAATCTCAACAAGCGATTAGGATGGCCCGAGGGCAAGGTGCGCAATGTCAGTCACGACCTCAACATGAAACTCGACATCACGCGCAAGATGCAGGAAGCACGTCTGCACCGACTGCTCACCAATTTCAGCGAGGCGACTTCGGGCAACAGAGCGTGGACAATACGTTTCTCGGCCGATTATCAGTTCTCAAAAATGCTTACTTTCAAATTATATTACGACAAGCAGATCAATCAGCCATTGGTTTCAACCTCATACGCCACTGCCAACAGCGATTTTGGCATCACAATGAGTTTCTCTCTTGCCAGATAATATTATTTGGATAAACACGAATGGCACAGTTTAGTTGAATCAAAATGTAACGAAACTATGTCGATTTTGTCATTTTTTTGTCAAAACATACATTTTTTTAAGCCAAACTGATGGCATCTATTGAATTTGTTTCTACCTTTGTCGTGAAATATGTAGATGTATCATTAATTAACTGCGCTAATCGTGTTCAATACTGAGTATTTAGCTATATTCCATTGTGGCTTCTTTGCTGCCCTCTATATCGTTGTGGCTCTCGCCATCGTTGTATATCATAAGAACGTGAAAGGAACCACGCCGTTGGCCCTTGTCTCGTTAAGTTCGGCATTGGCACACATCTTTTTGTTCCTGATTTTGCTTCTGGCTCCCGACAACCAATATGTTCAGGCAGGACTGTCGTCCTACTTTACGTGGGCCTCTCCTACCATCATGCTCTGTATCAAAGAAGCCATTAACCCAGGATGGCTCACATGGTCACGTTACTTCAAACTGATGAGCCCATTTTTCGTGTGCACGTTGCTAAGCCTGTTCACCGCCAATATATACATTTTATATATAGCCACCACCTTTACTATTCTGGCTACCATCGCATGTTTTATTCGACTAAACAAAGAGATTGCTGTTCACGAACGTCTCATCAAGGAGTATTACACCGACCTTGAGTCGTTTGGCAACGGATGGATCAAGGGATTCATGTTTTTCCAGATTGCCACGGTGCTCTGTATGTCATTGTTTCTTTTCTGGAACAACACATATTTCAAAATCTTCTGGAACTATCTCATGGCAGCGTTCTGGATCTATTTCCTCATCCGATGCAAAGAGCAGCATTACTTCTCACGACAGATTCCTAAAGAGATTCAGGATGCGGTCGCAGAATCCAAAGCCGAGAATGAGACTGCGGCCATTGCCGACAACAAAGAAGCAATGTCGGCCGAGGCTGAGCCATCGACCGAAAAGTACGTTATGGTGCAATCGACGTTCGATTACATCGAGAAGCGCCTGAACGACCTCGATGACAATGTCTTCTATAGCGACACCAATATCTCGCTTATCTCACTCGCTCAGATGGTGGGCACCAACCGCACATACATGAGTGTTTATTTCCGTGCCCAAAAAACAACTTTCTGGGACTATGTGAATACCAAACGATGCAACCACGCCATCGAACTGATGAAGAAGAACAAGAGCATATCGATGAACGAACTGAGTCAGAAATGCGGCTTCCGCACCACCAACTGTTTCCGCACGACATTCACCACCCTCAATGGCTCTAACCCATCGAGCTACAAGAAGATGCTTCTGACTTCTCTTGACAAAGATACAGAAACACTAAATAATTCTTGACCTGCATACATCCCCTACCAGATTATTCACGATATTCTCAATCTTACCCAAATACATCGAGGAATCAGTTGCCAGAAGAAGACGAGGAGGCGGTAGAGCCAGTTGATGGTGATCACTGGCTTGCGATGTTCGATGCCTTCGACAATGCTGACTGCCACTTGACTGGCTTCGAGCTGCATCGGGAAATTGCTGCCTTCGATCAATGGAGTCCTGACAAAGCCTGGGCGAATGTCGGTGATATGGATGTTACGGATGCCTCTGATACTTGTCAGCTGGCAGAGGCTCTCAAGATAATGGCTCGTGAAACGCTTTGATGCGGAATATGCAGGGGCAGCACCAAGTCCTTTGGTTCGTGCGATGGAACTGATGACGGCAATCTGGCCTTCTGTCTCAGGGTGCGATGCAAAATGGCGGAACACCTCGCCCACCATTCGTGCCATGCCGAGGCAGTTGGTCTCGATTGTGCGCAGTTCTTTGTCAGGGTCAAGATCCTTGTTCTGATACCCGATGCCAGAGCTGTGGAAATACAGATCCACTCGTCCCATCTTGTCGATGAGTCGATGCAATGCGACAGTAGCCTGCGGCTGAGTCACGTCAATCTCCTCGTATGCGACAATGCCCTCGGTCTCAGCCACCATCTTCTCCAAGACATTGCCTCTTCGTCCAGCCACGCCTACGCTCCATCCTCGCATAGCAAGGACTCTCGCCACCTCATAGCCAATGCCAGAAGTAGCTCCCATCACTATAGCAGTTCGCTTGTTTCTCATTTACAATTAATTGTTACAAATATCAAGCAGCTGGAAAAATAAGAACCCCATACTTTGCAAACATACCAACTACTTATCCTTCTCCTTGCCTATCACCCAGAGCGTGTAGAT